>DATBCM010000387.1:0-2201 GCA_036270455.1 Gemmatimonadales bacterium
GAGGTGCTGACGGACGAGCAGCGCGCCATCGAGCGGGTGTATCTGGGACTCCGAACCCGCGAGGGGCTGCCGGCGGACCTGGTGCCGGATGACCGGCGCTCGGCGTGGATCAATGCCGGGTGGGGTGAGGAGGTTGACGGGAGGGTACGGCTGACGGCTGATGGATGGCTGTTGCTCGACACCCTGGTCCGTGACTTGACCGGGACTGCTGAAATTCTGTAAATTGTTCCGCTGAAAGAGCTTGCGCGATAATGCCCCTCACTGAACGCGAACGACTCGTTCTCGAAGCAGTCATCGAGACTTTCGTCCAGACCGCGGAGCCGGCCGGGAGCCGGACCGTTTCCAAGGTCCTGGGCGCGTTCTCTCCAGCGACCATCCGCAACACGATGAGCGATCTGGAGGAGAAGGGCTACCTCTACCATCCGCATACCTCCGCCGGCCGCATTCCGACCGACCTGGCCTACCGGGCGTACGTCGATCTCCTGATGCGCCAGCCCCCCTCACCCGTCAGTCCCACGGAGGCCGATGCGATCCGCGCCGAGTTGATTGGGCGTTCATCGGCGGTTGATGTGGTGCTGCAGAAGGCGGCGCAGGTGCTCGCGGTGCTGACCAAGGAGCTGGGCGTCGCGATGGGGCCGAGGCTCGAGCAGGCGGTGCTGGAGCGACTCGACCTGACGCAGGTGTCATCGGAGCGGCTGCTGCTCGTCCTGACGCTCAAGAGCGGTGTGGTGCGGACCATTTTCGTCGAAGTGCCGTCCCACATGGCGACTGATGTGGTGGCGCAGGTGGCGGTGGTGCTCAACGAACGGCTCTCCGGGCTCGAGCTCCGGGAGATTCGCGCGACGCTGTCCCAGCGACTGCGGGATGCGGCGCCCGGGCCGGATGCCGGCGAGCTGCTCAACATCTTCGTGCAGGAAGCCGATGGATTGTTCGACGTCAGCGCGGCCCCCACGGGGGGTGTGGTGTTGTCCAGCGCGCAGATGCTCGCGGGGCAGCCCGAGTTCTCGACCACGACCCGGCTCCAGGGACTGATGGAAGTCACCGAGCGGCGGGATGTGCTGCGCGAGGCGCTGACCCTTCATCGTGAAGGGCTGACCATCACGATCGGGGGCGAGCATCAGGATCCGAAGCTCGCGCCGTTCACACTGGTCACCGCCCGGTACCAGGTCGGACCCCTCGCCGGCGTCATCGGCGTCCTGGGTCCGACGCGGATGCCCTATGACAAGGTCGTCGCCCTCGTGAATCACACCAGCCGTCTGCTCGGCGAGCTGCTCGAATGAGCGACTTCTACAAGGTCCTGGGTGTTGCGATGGACGCGACGGCGGAGGACGTGAAGCGCGCGTACCGCAAGCTCGCGATGGAGCACCACCCCGACCGCAACAACGGCGACAAGCAGGCCGAGGAAAAGTTCAAGGAGATCACGGAGGCCTACGAGGTGCTCCGCGATCCGCAGCAGCGTGCCGCCTATGACCGCTACGGGGACGCGGGGGTGCGCGGCGCGTCTCGCGGCGGTCCGCAGATGCGTCACGTCGATCTCAGCGAAGCTCTCAACATCTTCATGCGGGACTTCGGCGGGCTCGGCGGTTTCGACGCGTTTTTCGGCGGCGGTCAGCGGCAACAGCGGGACCGGCGCCGCGGCCAGGACATCAAGGTCACGCTGCGGTTGACGCTCGCCGAGGTGGCGACCGGCACGTCGAAGACGGTGAAGATCAAGGGACTCGATCCCTGTCCGCAGTGCGCGGGCACGGGAGCCAGGAAGGGCACCAAGGTCACGCCCTGCCGGACCTGCGGCGGGTCAGGGGAGGTGCGCCGGACGGCCCAGTCCCTCTTCGGTCCCCTTGTCTCGATCGGGGTGTGCCCGAGCTGCGAGGGTGATGGGACGGTCATCTCCGATCCCTGTCCCGAATGCCGCGGGGACGGACGGGTGCGCGCCGAGAAAACCGTGCAGGTGGACGTGCCCGCGGGCGTGGCGGATCATCACTACCTCACGCTGCGCGGTCACGGAGTGCCCGGTCCCAGAAACGGCCCGTCGGGAGATTTGATCGCCGTTCTCGAGATCGAGGACGATCCCCGGTTCGAACGCCACGAAGAGGACCTGGTCTTCGATCAGGCCCTGTCGTTCAGTCAGGCGGCCCTGGTGGCGGACATCGAAGTGCCCACGCCCTTCGGCGACACGGTGCTCAAGGTGCCGCATGGCACCC
>DATBCM010000388.1:0-2887 GCA_036270455.1 Gemmatimonadales bacterium
ACGCGCACAGCCGCGGCGCCGCAGCTCGGCGATGAGGCTCGGGACCATAGCAGCGGGGCCTACGCCCGCGGCGCAGCGGACCGCCCGGAGGAACGCCACGCCCGCGGCGTCCGGGCCCCGGATCAACAACGCGCCATCGGCGGGACCAGAGGTCCGTGGCCGGCGGAAAGTGAGCCACCAGTCGAGGTCACTCGGGTACCCAGACATGCGGCTGACATAGAGCGCGGGCTCGCGGTACGGGGTGAGGTGCTGCGACGTCGGGTGCGGCGCGGCCACGGACTCGAGGGAGAAGCCCTGCGCGGCCTGCGGAACGGCGTCCAGGCCCGCGGGTGCGCCGCCCGTCGCCCGCAGGAGCGCATGAAACAGCCGGATCCCGACATCCACCACCACGCGCCCGTCGGCGACGGGCAGCACGTATCGGACCAAGGTACCCGCCCTCGCGAAGCGGGCGGCTTGAAGCACCGCCCGCGACCCCTCGTTGGGATCCGCGTAGAGGAAATCGATGCCGCGATGGGCCTCGAGATCGTGCACGACGTGTTTCGTGAGCGCTAGGGCGGGGAAGAAGGAACGATATTCCCGTGCCACCAGGAGGTTCGTCAGGAGACCCGCGGACACTTCACGCTGGCCAAGCCTGAAGCGACGCAGAAAACACGCCTGGTGCATCACCAAGCGGCCGGTCTCGTCGCGACCGAGCCAGCTCATCGCCCCGCTCCTCACGGCGGCCGGATAGGCGCGATCAAAGAAGTCGGGGAAATCCGGGCGGTCTTGTGTGAGGAACAGTTCCTTGATCTCAGCCGCGTATTCGAGGGGGTTGGCGATCGCGATCCTCGCCTTGCCGCGCGGCGTCACCGGCGGGATTGTCATCACCAAAGAGACTCCCCGACGCGCCGCTTACCCCGTGGCCCGCTCCGGGGCCCCACTGCGCAGTCGCGTCGCGACGAATGCCGCGATGGAGGCGAGGGAGCGAAAGTCGTCGATCTCCAGATCCGCCATGTCCAATCGGAGACCGAAACGCTTCTCGAGATGCAGCAGCAAATCCACCATGCCGACCGAATCGAGGCGCCCGGTGTCCAGCAAGTCCGTGTCGGGCGACGGTACTTCGACCCGCAGATCATCGGCGAACAGAGCGTTGAGCTCCGCCTGCACGGAATCCGCCCCGGCACTCACTAGGCACCGATCGTTTCAAGCGTGAACCGGGCCACCTTCAAAATCATTCCTAGCCTCGGGATAGGGACATCGCCAGCGGGCCGTAGGTGCGCGGGTCGTGTGCAAGAAGCGGGCTGCCCGGTTGCATGAAGCGGGCTGCGCGGCCTGGCCGCCTGGCTGTAGCAAAGGTACCACACGGTGGTGGCCGGGCGGTATCACAGACTAACGTACGGTTCTTGCCCACGTGCGGGTCCCATGGGAACCGCGCGCGAAAGGCCCGGCCGTGAACATCCTCGGAATTAGTGGGTTCGAAGGGGCCATCCCCTTCAAGCAGGCTCGGTGGCCGGGTCGCGACGAGCGGGAGTACCGGATTTCGCAGGGCCACGACTCGGCCGCGGCGCTCATTGTGGACGGTGCCATCGTGGCCGCCGTGGCGGAGGAGCGGATCGACCGCCGCAAGCACACGAGCAATTTTCCCGCGGGCGCGATCGCGTATTGCCTGACGGAGGCCGGGCTGGCGATCGACGAGATCGACGAGCTGGCGCACGGGTTCGATTACGCGCCCTACCGCAACCTCTACGCGCTCGATCCCGTGTCCCGCGACCTGTATCGAGAGGTGTACTCCCGAGAGGCGCTGCTGGCCCTGGTGCGGCGCGACCTGCCCGGGTTTCCCGCCGCGCGCGTCCATCACGTGAGTCACCACGTCGCGCACGCCGCGAGCGCCGCCTACACGTCGGGATGGAAAGACTGTCTCGTCGTGATCATCGATGGTATGGGGGAGGCGCACAGCGCGTCCGTGTATCGCGCTCACGACGGCTGTCTGGACCAGCTGTTCCAAATCGCGGCTCAGGATTCGATCGGCATCCTCTACTCTCTGATCACGCTGCACCTGGGCTTCGATTTCAACGCCGACGAGTACAAGATCATGGGGCTCGCCCCGTACGGAGACCCGGAGCGGTTCCGCGGCTTTTTCGAAGAAGCGGTGGAACTCTTGCCGGACGGTGGATTGCGCATTCCGCTGTTACGGGCAAACCAGACCCACGAGGCGCGGGAGCACTACCTCGCGACGCGGGCGTATCTCAGCGACCGCCTGATCCCGCCACGGCGTCCGGACGAGGAGATCACCGACGTACATCGCGACGTGGCTGCCGCCCTGCAAGCGTGCCTCGACCGGACGATGTTGCACCTGTGCGGCCACTTTGCCGGCGCAACGGGGCAGCGCCGCCTAGCCCTTGCAGGCGGCGTGGCGCTCAACTGCACAGCCAACGGGCGGCTGCTCCGCTCCGGTGCGTTCGACGAGATCTACGTGCAACCCGCCGCGGGCGACGACGGCAGCGCGCTGGGTGCGGCGCTCCACCGTGCCGCCCTGGCGGGCGAGCTGCACAACCGGCGGCTGCCCGTGCCCTTCGTCGGCCCCGGCTACGGGCCGGCCGAGGTTGACGCGGCCCTTGCCGAATACAGCGAGCGGGTCGATGTCGTCCGCTGCGACGGCCTCGCCGAGGCGTGCCGCGAGGCCGCTCGGCTCATTGCGGCAGGGCGCGTCGTGGCGTGGTACCGTGGCCGCATGGAATTCGGGCCGCGAGCGCTGGGACACCGCAGCATCCTCGCGGACCCAGGTCACCCCGAGATGCGCGATCGCATCAATGCCATGGTGAAAATGCGGGAGGCCTTCCGGCCGTTCGCCCCCGCCGTGTCGATCGAAGAAGTTGATCGCTGGTTTGACGTGCCGCCGCTGACCGAG
>DATBCM010000389.1:0-4239 GCA_036270455.1 Gemmatimonadales bacterium
CGGGGGTCAGGGTTCTGGAGTCAGGTGCGGAACTGCAAGTTGTGGAGGCGACGGTACAGCCCGTCTGCCGCGTACAGCTCGGCGTGTGTGCCCCGCTCGACGATTCGACCTTCCTTGAGAACCACGATCTGGCTGGCGTGCTGCACCGTCGCCAGGCGGTGAGCGATGACGAGCACCGTCCGATGCTTCATGAGGTTGTCGATCGCGTCCTGGACCAGCCGCTCCGACTCGGTGTCGAGCTGGCTCGTGGCCTCGTCGAGAATGAGGATGGGCGGGTCCCGCAGGACCGCCCGGGCGATCGCGATCCGCTGGCGCTCACCTCCCGACAGACGGGTGCCGCGTTCGCCCAGGAGGGTCTCGTAACCCTGAGGCAGGCGGGAGATGAAGTCGTCGGCGTTGGCGGCGCGCGCCGCGGCGCGCACCTGTTCGAGCGTGAAGTCCTGGCGCCCGTACGCGATGTTCGCGAAGACGGTGTCGTTGAGGAGGATGGTCTCCTGCGACACGATCCCCATCAGTCCCCGCAGCGACGAGCGCGTGAACCTGGTGAGCGGCGTCCCGTCCATCAGCACCGCGCCGGCCGTCGGCTCGTAGAACCGCGGCAGCAGGTCCACCAGGGTGGTTTTCCCCGCGCCCGATGGCCCCACGATCGCGAGCACCTGTCCCCGCGACACCGTGCAGCTCACGTCGTGGAGCACGCCGGGGTCCTGCCCGTAGGCGAACGAGACGTTGCGGTACTCGATGGTGTCCCGGAACGCCGCCTGCCCCTCGCCGGGAGCGTCGCGCTCGGCGGACGGCAGGTCGAGCACCTCGTACACCCGTTCCGCGGACGCCAGCGCTCCCGCCATCACGCCCGGGTAGTTCGAGATCGACTTGATCGGGGACATCAGCCGGAGCGCCATCACCAGGAACAGCATCAGCTCTTCCGGTTGAATGGTGCCGGTCAGCGCGAGCATGGTGCCATACCAGAGCACCGCGACCAGCACCACTCCGCCGAACACTTCGCTCACCGGACTGGTCAGGGACGAAAAGCGCTGGGCCCGGAGGACCCGCTTCCGGTACCGGTTCGCCATCTCGAGAAAGCGGCGGCCCTCGTAGGGTTCCGCCACGTAGGCCCGGATGAGTTTGACGGATCCCACCATCTCACCCGCGACGCTGGTCAGGTCGCCGCGCTCCGCCACCATTTCGCGCGAACGCCGGCGCAACCGGCTGATCAGGGGGCGGATCACCACCAGGAGCACCGGCGCGAGCACCAGGGTGACCAGCGACAGCCGCACCGAGATCGACAGCATGATCCCGAGATAGACCATGATCATCACGATGTTCTGGAAGAACGACGCGAGTGCCGCCGTCACCGCCGTTTTCACCTGATCGGTGTCGTTGATCAGCCGGGCGATGGTCTGCCCGCCCTTGGTCTGCTGGAAGTAGCCGAGGGGGAGCGTCTGGAGATGACTGAAGAGCCGGACCCGGAGATCGCGGACCACGTTCTCCTGGATCACGACGTTCCAGTACGCGGCCAGGTACTCGGCCGCGTTCTTCAGGATCAGCGCGCCCAGGAGCACCACCACCACGCTGCGGAGGGCCTGCTCGGGGGACCCGGTGGCGAGCAGCGGACCGGTGACCCACGCGATGATCGCCTGCGCCCGGGACCCGCCCACCGGCAGCAGCGTGGATTCCTTGAAGATGGTCCGGAGGAACGGCACCAGCATGGACAGCGAAAAGCCGTCCAGCACCGACGCCACCACGGTGACGAGCATCGTGGCGGCGAAGAGCCAGGTATAGGGACGGAGCAGCGAGTAGAGGCGTGCGCCCCCGCGCATCTAGCGCGGTCCTCCCCCGCGCGCCCGGGGGGTGAGGAGCGCCACGGGGAGGATCATTTCTTCCGGCGAAATGCCCCCGTGCAGGAACGATCCCCGATAGCGGGCCTGATACTCCCGCAGCTTGGTGGGATACACGAAGAACCGGTCTCCCGCAGCCAGGGCCATCCGCACCCCCAGGCCCATCGAGGGCAAGCCGTACGACTTCAAGTCCTCGACGATCACCGCGGCGTCGGCGTCCTCGGCCCGCAGGTCCTCGCCGAACTTGTAGCGGAGATTCTGGGTCGCGTCGCGCTTGGCGAACACCGTCGCCGGCGTCTCGCAGTGGATGGAGCCGTGGTCGGTGGTGAGCAGTACCGGCACGCCGCGCCGCTCCGCCTCCGCCAGCGCCGCCATCACCGGGGAGCGCTCGAACCAGGTGCGGGTGAGCCCCCGCAGGGCGTCGGCGTCCCGCGCGACTTCATAGAGGATGGCGCTTTCGGAGCGGCCGTGGGTCAGCTGATCGATGAAGTTGAACACCAGCGCGGTCACGCCGTCTTGTGCCAGGTGCGCGGGGAGGCGCTTGAGCAGCTCGACGCCGTCCGCGGCGGTGAACAGTTTCTCGTACCGCACCGGCACCGGGTGCCCCAGGAGGTCGGACAGCTGCTCCGTGAGCAGCGCCGCCTCGTGCGCGTTCAGGCTCTCGTCGTCCGACGCATGACCCCACCACTCGGGATGGCGCGCCGCAATCTCCATCGGATACAGACCGGAAAAGATGGCGTTGCGCGCGTAGGGCGTCGCCGTCGGGACGATGCCGAAGTAGTGGGACTCCTCGATGTCGAACAGCGGTGTGATCAGATCGCGCAGGGCCTCCCACTGGTCGAGTCGCAAGCAGTCCACCACGATGAAGAGCACCTTCCCCGTCCGTTTGAGCACGGGCAGCAGGAATTCGGCCCCGACATCCACCGAGAGCGGCGGCCGGTCTCCCTCCGGATTGGCGAGCCACCGGGCGTACTGCCGCTTCACGAACTCGGTGAAGTCCTTCCGCAGGGCGATCTGGAGCGAGCGCAGGGCGTCAGCCAATCCGGGCTCCGCGGCCGCGGCCAGCTTCACTTCCCACCGGGCGAGCTCCACCCAGTACTCGATCCACTCCCGCCAGGCCAGGCTCGACGCGCGCTTCCCTTCCAGCTCGCGGAAACGCCCCACAAAGTCCCGCGCGAGACGCTGCTGCCGGATGCGGTCCCCTTCCAGGAGCCGCGTCACGACGGAGAGGATCTGCCGGGGGTGGACGGGCTTGACCAGATAGTCGTCGACCTGGATGCCGATGGCTTCGCGCAGCGTGCCTTCGTCTTCGCTCTGGGTGACCATCACCACCGGCATGGCGGGATCGATGGAGCGGATTTCGCCCAGCAGCTCGAGCCCGCGGCGGCCCGGCATCTGCTCATCCAGCAGCACGACGCTGTACGGCTGCCGGCGCAGGAGGGCGAGGGCATCGTCGCCGTGCGCCGCCTGCTCGACGGTGAATCCCTGCTGTTCGAGGAAACGGCGGTGTCCGGCGAGGCCTTCGACTTCGTCATCGACCCACAGGATGCTCTTGGGACGCGCCATGTGAGGCAAGCTAGCCCGGCTGGCGGAGCCGGGCAACGAGAGGGTACAATCTTCCCGTGTTGTCCATTCTGCTGGTCCGCTTCAGCTCCATCGGTGACGTCGTCCTCACCACGCCGCTCGTCCGCGCCCTCCGGCGTCGTCACCCCGAGGCCGAGCTGACGTTCGTCACCAAGCGGGCGTTCGTGCCGCTGGTGTCCGACAACCCGCACCTGACGCGGGTCGTGGCACTCGAACCGGACGAGCCGGTGCGCGCCCTGGCCCACCGCCTCACGCCGCTGGCCCCCACCCACGGACTCGATCTCCACGGCTCGCTCCGCAGCCGGGCCCTCCGCTTCCTCCTGCCGGGTCAATGGTCCGGGTACCGGAAGCGGAAGCTCGCGCGGGGATGGCTCATCTCGACCAAGCTCGACTGGTACGGCACCCACGTGCCGGTGCCGGAGCGCTACTTCGAAGCCGCGCGACACCTGGACGTGCGCCCCGACGGCGCGGCACCGGAGTTCGCGATCGGGCCCAAGCCCCTCGCGCACGTGGACGAATGGATCCGCGCCGAAGGACTGGACCGCCACGCGCTCGCGGTGCTCGCGCCGGGTGCCGCCCACGCCACCAAGCGCTGGCCCGCCGCACACTGGGCCGCGCTCGCAGGAAGGCTGACGTCCCGCGGCGTGACCCCGGTCATCGTGGGTGGCGCGGCGGACCGAGGGCTGGCGTCGCAGATCGACGGCGTGCGGAGTGTGGCCGGCACGTTCTCGCTGCAGGAGACCGGCGCCCTGCTCGCGCGCGCGCGCGTCGTCGTGTCGGGAGACACCGGCGTGATGCACATGGCCACCGGCGTCGGCGC
>DATBCM010000390.1:0-3975 GCA_036270455.1 Gemmatimonadales bacterium
GTCAGGGCCATGCGCTACGCGGCGTCATTCGCGGCGGCGCGCGGCTTGCCTCTGGTTTTGACGATGAGCTTCGGCGTCGGTGATGAGCACGTGGGTCCCGTGGTGATCGACTCAGTGGTGAACGAATTCCTGCGGACGCACCCCGACATCGTGTTCACCGTGAGCGCCGGCAATGACGGCCCCGGGCTGTCCACGCTGAGCTACCCGGGCTCGGCGGACCTGGTGCTGGCGGTCGGCTCGCTGCTGCCGGGCTCCTTCGCCAAGCCGACGGTCCCCGGTGAGGTTCCGTCCCCGGACGTCATGGGTGACTGGAGCTCGCGGGGCGGGAGCATCGGAAAACCGGACATCGTCACCCCGGGGGCCGCGTACTCCACCGTGCCGCGGTGGGACACGGGCCACGAAATTAAAGTGGGCACGAGCATGTCCGCGCCCTACGCGGCGGGTCTGGTCGCGCGGTTGCTCTCCGCCATGGGGCAGGAGGAACGGCACGTCACCGCCGCGGACTTGATCGCCGCCCTGCGCGCGACGGCGGCGCCACTCACCGGCTGGACGTCCCTGGACGACGGGGCCGGGGCGCCACGGCTCGAAGCGGCGTATCGCTGGCTGGTGGCGGGGCATCAGGGTGGCCGGTTCCTGGTCCGCGCGGATCAGGGCGGCTCGAGCGGATTCCGCCGCGGCGGGCTTCTGGGAGCGGGGGACACCGTGGCCCACTTCCGGATCGAGCATGTCGACGGCTTCCGGCCGGCCCGCGTCGAGTTGAAGGACGATGTGGCCTGGATGTCGGTTCCCGCTACGATTACGGCGGACCCGAGGGGCATCGACCTCGCGGTGCCCATGGACCCGCGGCGACTCACGGCGCCTGGCGTGTACGTCGGCACCGTCACGGCGGCCGTTCCCAACGACACGCTGGCGGGCGTGCTCTTCAGCCTGAAGAACACCGTCGTGGTGCCGTATGACCTCACCCGCGGGGCGTTGTCCGACACGCACCGGCATGTCGCGCCGTCGCAGGTGCACCGCTATTTCCTGCTGGTGCCGACCGCAGGAGCGACACTCTCGATTGCGGTTCGAGGCTCCGGCCCTACGGACGCCGCATCCGTTCATCTCTATGAGCCGCCAGGGCGTCCCTTCCGCGATGGCAGCGACGCGGAAACGGGTCCCGACACCTCCCCCTGGGCCGCCTTCCGCGTGCGCGGCGAAGATCTGGTGCCCGGGGTCTACGAGCTGGATGTCACCGCGCCGCCCCTGTCGTCCACGAACGTGGACGTGCATGCCGAGCTGAGCCCCGCGTCCCTCGGCGTGAGTGGCAGTGGGATCGAGATCTCGAACGCGACCTCCGCCAGCATCACCGGAACGCTGTCGCTCCGCCTCATCGGCGCCGAACGGGACATTCAGGTGTCGGGGCGAGGCACGCCGGCGGAATCGATCGCGGTGGACGTGCCCCGGTGGGCCACGCGCGCCGAGGTGGACGTAGAAATGCCGCCCGCCCAGTGGGGCCGGTTCACTGACTTCGGCGTGACCGTATTCGACACGGCGGGGCAGACCTTGAATGACGGTCCGCTCAACTATGCGGTGGGCCGCCAGGCCTTTGACCTTCCGCCGGGCGCCGCCGGGGCACCGGCGCTGATCGAGCTCTTCCCGGCGCTGGCCCTGCTCGATCACCCGCAGCCCTGGCAGGCGACCGTGCGGGTCCGATTCCTCCTGGATAGCGCGAGCGCGACCGGTGCCCGTCGGCCGATCGCGGTGGTGCCGGGGGGTCGGTCGTCGGTGGAGACGGGGGGTGTCACACCGCCTGCGCTCCCGGATGGATTCCATCCGTTGCTCGACGCACGCGTGACAGTACCGGGATCGTCTGACGCGGAGCGGCGCGTCGTCCTGGGGACGGGGACGGGGGCGGGGGCGGGATCCCAGTGACGAAATCCGTGGTCCGGGTGGCGGGGGCACAAGGCTTCTGGGGCGACTGGCTCGAGGCGCCATATCGACAGCTGGTGGGCGGGCCGGTCGACTACCTAATGCTGGACTACCTCGCCGAAGTGACGATGTCCATCATGCAGAAGCAGAAGTCCCGCGACGCCTCGCTCGGCTACGCGAAGGATTTCATTCCCCTGATGGAGCGCATCCTCCCCGAGCTGGTCAAGCGGAGGGTGAAGGTCACGACCAACGCGGGCGGCGTGAATCCCCGCGCCTGCGCCGAAGCGGTCGCGCAGGCGGCGCGGAAGCTGGGACTCGCGGGCCGGTTGACGATCGGTGTGGTGACAGGGGATGATCTCCTGTCCCGCCTCGATCAGCTGCTCACGGCGGGCCATCCGCTCGCGAATCTCGACACCGGACGTCCGCTCTCGGATGTGCGTGCCAGGATCCAGTCGGCGAATGCCTATCTGGGTGCGGCGCCCGTCGTCGAGGCGCTGCGCCAGGGTGCCGACATCGTGATCACCGGCCGGGTGACGGACACCGGGTTGACCCTCGGTCCCCTGATGCACGAGTTCGAGTGGCGTGCCGACGACTGGGACCGGCTGGCGTCGGGCACGGTCGCCGGACACACCATCGAATGCGGCGCACAGTCGAGTGGCGGGAATGACCTCGCCGATTGGGGTCGCGTCCCCGATCTTGCCAATGTCGGCTACCCCATCGTGGAGGCCCGTCCGGACGGAACCTTCGCCATCGTCAAGCACCCGAAGACCGGTGGCGCCATTACGGTCGCCGGGGTCACCGAGCAGCTGGTGTATGAGATGGGAGACCCGCACGCCTACATCACGCCGGATTGCGTGGCCGACTTCACCACCATCCAGCTGAAGCAGAAGGGGAAGGACCGGGTGGAATTCTCCGGAATCCGGGGCAAACCGGCGACCGACAAGTTCAAGGTGTCTTGCGCGTATTTCTACGGGTACAAGGCGGTCGGGACGCTGGTGTACTCCTGGCCCGACGCCTACAAGAAGGCGCAGGCGGCTGACCGGGTGCTCCGGCAGCGCCTGAAAGACCTGGGTCTTTCGTTCGAAACGGTGCTCACGGAGTTCGTGGGCGTCGACGCCACGCATGGCCCCCTGGCCGGAGCGCCGAGCCCGGACCTGGCCGAAGTTCAGCTGCGGGTGGGCGTGCGGGCGGCCGAGAGGGCGCCGGTCGAGCGGTTCACCCGCGAGATCGCGCCCCTGATTCTCAACGGCCCGCCCTCCGTCACCGGATTTGCGGGCGGACGGCCGAAGCCGGAGGAGATCGTCGCCTACTGGCCGGCGCTCCTCGACAAGCGGGAGGTGACGGCGTGCGTCGATCTGGTGCGCGTATGAAGAAGAAACTCCGCTCCGCCCTCACGCCGCTGGTGGCGATCGCGCACGCCCGTTCGGGCGACAAGGGCGACACCGCGAATGTAGGGCTCATCGCCCGGCAGGCGAAACACTACCCGCTGCTGGTGCGGGAAGTCACGGCCGCGCGCGTGCGCAAGCACTTCAAGGACGTGATCACCGGGCCGGTCGAACGCTTCGAGCTGCCGAACCTCAAGGCGCTCAACTTCCTCTTGCATGGTGCCCTGGATGGCGGCGGCACGATCTCGCTCAAGACCGACGCGCAGGGCAAGGTGTTCTCCACCGCGCTCCTGCGGATGCAGATCCGGGTGCCCAGGTGAGCGACCGCGTCCTCGTCAGCCTGGCCGACGGCATACTCACCGGTACGCTGAACCGTCCGGACAAGAAGAACGCCATCGACACCGTCATGATGGACGCCCTGGCCGAGCTGCTCGAGCGCGCCGACCTGGACGCGGGCGTCCGGCTGGTCGTGATTCGCGGCGCCGGGAAGGACTTCTGCGCCGGGATGGACCTGAACGAGCTCCTCGCCTCGGCGGATCAGACTGTGGAGCAGAACCGCGCCGCGGCCCTGCGGTTCGGCGACTTGTTCATTCGCATGCGCGCGCTTCCCAAGCCGGTCGTCGCGGTCGTGCAGGGGCGCGCCCTCGCCGGGGGCTGTGGTCTCGCGACCGCGTGCGATCTG
>DATBCM010000391.1:0-1796 GCA_036270455.1 Gemmatimonadales bacterium
CATGGACCGCCCCGCCCCCCGCGCCAGCAGCAGGTTGGCGATGTTGGCGCAGGCGATCAGCAGCACGATCCCTGTGACGCTGAAGAGCATCAGGAGCGGGGTCTTCGACTCCTTGTGCATGTTGCTCTGGCCCCGCCACCCCGGCTCGAGCTCCAGCTTCTTGTCCCGGAATCGCGCCAGGGTGGCGTCACTCATGCCGGTTTGGAGCGGGGCCTCGACATCATTGATGATCGAGTGGTAGACACCATTGCTGCCCACCTGCGCCTGCTGGATCGTCATCCCCGGCTTGAGACGCGCGAAGAGATAGATCCAGTAGCTCCGGCGGTTCTCGAAGCCGCGGAAGCCCGTGGTCAGCAACCCGCGCATGCTGATCGGGACGAAGACCATGGGCCGGGTGCCGAGCGTCGTTCCCTCAAAGCCCTCGGCCGACACGCCCAGGATGGTCAGCGACTGCCCGTTCACGATGATCGATTTGCCCAGCACGTCCCGGTCGCCGCCGAGCTTCGATTGCCAGTACGAGTACGACAACACCGCGACGAAGTTGGTCCCGATGCTCTGGTCGTCCGCCTCGGTGAAGAGCCGCCCCAGGGCTGGCCGGACGCCCAGAACCGGGAAATACGAACCGGACACGTACATGCCTTCGCCGGTGAGCGGCTGGTTGTTGTAGACGACGCTCACGCCGAAGCGGTCGTGCGCTGCGATTCCCGTAAAGACGGTCTGCCGCTGCTCCAGATCCCGGAACATCCGGTAGCTGAACACCACGTCGCAGTCCCCCGCCTGACCGCAGGACTGCGAGCCCGGCTTAGGACCCGGATTGCCCAGGTTGACGAGCTGGTTGGGCTCCCGCACCGGCAGGGGCCGCAGCAGGATCTGGTCGAAGAGCGAGAAAATGGCAGCGTTGGCGCCGATCCCGAGGGCCAGGGAGAGGACAGCGATGGTGGTGACGAAGGGAGTCCGGAACAGGGTGCGGAATGCCAGCCGGATACTGCGCATCGGGCCTCAGTCGCTCGGGGTTATAGAAGAAGGACGGTGGCCTGGGTAGGCAGGTTTCGCGCCTGAACCACCTCCGAACCGCCCCCCGCCCTTGTGGGATGGCGAGCCGTCGCAAAGGGTTGCGTAACGGCGGGCGCCCGGTCACCGTACAGTAGAGATCAAGAACCCCTGGGCGACGGAGTCGACTTTGTCGGCACTCAGCAACTCCTTCACGGTCCTCATCTTCCCCCTGCTGGTCACCACCGCTGCCGCCCAATCCATCCACGGCACCGTTACCGGGGACCACGGCCCCATTCCGGGCGCCACCGTCCGCCTCCTGGAGCTTGACCGCGTGCAGCTCACCGGCGCCCAGGGGAGCTATCGCTTCGACCAGGTCCCGACCGGCACGTACCGGGTGTACGTCGGCATGCCGGGCTATGCCCCGGCCGTCGACACCGTCAAGAACACGGGCGGCGAAGTGACCGCCGACTTTTCCCTTCACCCGTCCGCCATCCCGCTTCCAGAGGTCGTCGTCTCCGCCACCCCCGTGGCACGCGTCGCGGCCGACCAGTACCAGGCCGTCGGCACCAAGTCGCGACTCGACCTGGCACAGAGCGCCGGGATGACGTTCGCGGACAAACTCAGCGACCTCCCTGGTGTGGCCGTCCGCGGGAACGGATTGGCCCCGAACCGCCCCATCATCCGCGGCCTGGGGGACAATGAAGTGCTGGTCCTCGAGAATGGCCTTCGGATGGGGGACATAGCGACCTACGATCCCGCGCACGCCACGCCGATCGACGCCCTCAGCATCGATCAGGTGGACG
>DATBCM010000392.1:0-3909 GCA_036270455.1 Gemmatimonadales bacterium
GCATGGAGTCCCATCGTCCGCAACCAAGGTGCACGGCTATTCGGACGCGGACCTCGCCGATGCCACGAGCTTCGCCGAGGTCTGGCCTGCCTTCAAGGAGTTTGTCGGGAATGACCTGATGGTGGCGCACAATGGACTGCAGTACGACGTGCCCATCCTGCGGCGGCTCGCCGGCGAAGAAGAGACCAGCCGCATGGTCTTCTTTGACACCCTGCCCCTCGCGCGCTCGCTGTTCAAGGAGAGCGCCAAGCTGACCGATCTGTCGGCGCGCTTCCACGTCGACTCGGGCAATGCACACCATGCGCTCGACGATGCGTTGGCCCTGGCGTCCGTGTTTCGGCACCTCACCCGCCTTCGCGTCCAACGAGCCCGGAAGTCGGTACTGGTGGAGGTCCTCGGGCACCTGGCCGTCGCACTCACCTTCGAGCCGGACGCGCGCGCGGCCGGCGAGGGCAAGCTGCTCTTCGAGATCGGGCGGATCCGCGGCCTCGGCCGGTTCAGCGACGCGCTCGAGTCCTACGAAGTGGATCACGAGCGAACCCGCCTGGGGCCCCCGGTGGACCAGGTCGTAAAGGAGCTGGGGGGAGCGGCGCTCCGGGCCCGCCTCCAGGGAGACTACGACCCCGAGCTGGCCCAACCGCGGGCGGTCGCTCGACTCCGGGCGCTCATGGGGGACGACGCCGCTCTGCCCAGCGCCGAAGGCATCACCAGGCTGCTCGAGCGGGTCGCGCTCTCATCGCGTGATGGCGTCGCCGCCGATCCGCACCGGGTCACCCTGCTCACCCTGCACTCGACCAAGGGCCTCGAGTTCTCGCGGGTCTACGTCGTGGGCGCCGAGGATTTCCAGATCCCCGGGTACCGGGCGATGCAGGACCAGCTGGAGGACGAAATCCAGGAGGGCCGCCGACTGCTGTACGTCGGGATGACCCGGGCGAAGGACCGTCTGATTCTCACGCGCGCCGATCAGCGCTTCGGGAAACCGTCAGGCGGCAACCAATTCCTGGACGAAATGGGGCTCGTACCCGAGACCTAGGCGAAACCCTGCCCCATTGAGAGCGTAAGGAAACGATGCGATTCCTTCTCCTGCTGAGCCTCTCCCGATTCGCCGTTGCCCAGTCACCGCAGTTAGTCTCCGTCCCGCTCGACTCGCCGCTCACCGTCACGACGAGCAACACCCGCCTCCAATGGCAGGAGTATCGCGGCCGGAAGGCGGTGAAGCTCGCGCCCCTTCCGGGACATGAGGCGGCTCAGAACGAGGAGATGCAGGCGGTCCTGCCCGGCACCCCCTTTCACAACGGAGTGATCGAGGTCGATGTCGCCGGTGCCCGGCGCCAGGGGTACTCGACGGCTGGAGACCTGACTGGATTCAAGGGCATGATCGGCATTTCGTTCCGGGTGCGCGCGGACAGCGCGGAGCGATTTTACGTCCGGCCCCAGAACGCCCGGCTCGATGACCAGCTCTTCCGAAACCGGGCGACGCAGTACGAGTCCATGCCCGACCATCCCTGGAATCAGCTGCGCGCCTCGAGTCCCGGGGTCTACGAGTCCTATGTCGATCTTGATCCCGGGGTCTGGACGCACCTGAGAATCGAAGTGGAGGGCACGAAGGCCCGGCTGTACGTGAACGGCAGCCCCCAGCCCTGCCTCATCGTCAACGACCTGAAGCTGGGAGACAGCCGAGGGCAGGTCGCCCTCTGGGCCCGCGTCAGCACGGACGCCTACTTCACGAACTTGAGGGTGGGGGCGACTCCGTGAAGGCACTCCTCCTGGCTCTCCTCCAGTGGACTCCCCGGCCTTAAGTCACCCGAGAAACCGCTTCAACGGCTCCCAGTAGCGCACTCCCCATCCCTCGGCCAGATGCTGAGCCTCCCCCTTGGGGAATCCGGCGTGGTCGAAGACCAGCGACGTCCCCGTCCCGGCAGCATGGAGGTCGAACCGGATGAGGGAATAGGCACCCACGTCCGCCCAACCTTCCGAACGCCACGCCTGCACGATGCGCTGATTGTCCACCAACGCGATCGTGCGACCGACGATCCGGTTACCGAACAAGGTGAACGCGCCTCCGGGCAAGCGCTCGATCTTGCAAGGGAGGCCCGTCACCTGAGCGAATTGTTTCTCGTCCATGATGGCTTCGAACAAACGGGCCGGGGATGCGGCGAAGGCCACTTCCTGGCGAATCGCCTCGGCGTCGTGCGCGATTCCCAGATCTCCCTGGCCGAAAGACCGGAGCGACGGGATCGCGAACGGCACGAGCGCAGCGGTGCCCAGGGTGAAGGCGCGGCGGGTGATCGGCAGTGTCGGCATGTGTACTCGCGTAGGGGAGATGGATATATTTAACGATAGTATTTAATATTGCCATTATGCCGCGAGTCAGAAACCGGTCAAGCCCTCGTCACCTCGACCGCCTCTTCCGAGCCCTGGGAGACCAGACCCGCCGTGCCATCCTGGCTCATCTCTCCATCCGGCCAGCCAAGATCACGGACCTGGCCCGCCCCTTCGCCATTTCTCTTCCCGCCGTCTCGCGTCACGTCCGCGTCCTCGAGGAGGCCGGGCTGGTCCTCCGATCGATCGATGGACGCGTGCATCAGTGCACCGCGAACTTCGGCCCGCTCAAAGAGGCGGATCGCTGGCTCCGGCGCTACCGGCGTTACTGGCCCGGACAGCTGGACGCCCTCGCGATATACGTCGAGGACCGAACGTGACCACTCTGACGGTCAGGAAGTCCATCCGCGCGACCCCGGAGCGTCTCTTCGCGGCCTGGACCACGCCATCGGAGCTCGTGCACTGGTGGGGACCGGACGGCGTGACCTGTGTGGATCCTGCTGTTGATCTCCGCCCCGGTGGCCGGTACCGGATCGGCAATCGCTTTCCCGACGGCTCGGTGCACTGGATCACCGGGGAGTTCGCAGTCGTGGACCCGCCCCACCGTCTGGTCTATACCTGGAGGCTGGATGAGAAAGGTGACACCGAGCGGGTGACTGTGACGTTCGAGGGGCACGGCGAGCACACGGAGGTCTCGGTCCTTCACGAGCGGATCGCGGACGCCCGAGCCCGGGATGGACACGAGGCCGGTTGGGAGGGATGCTTGCAGGGACTCGCGACCTATCTGAGGTAGTCTGTGCCTGTCGATGTCACAGCTTCCCTGCTCTCCGCCTACTCGGCGAGCGCCCGCATCAACCAGTACCTGATCGAGCGCCTGCACCCTTCGCTCTGGCGGGCCAAGCTCCCGGGGCCCAGGGTCCGCACCATCGCGGCGCTCGTGGCGCACGTGCACAACTGCTCCCTCATCTATCTCCGACGCGCGGCGCCCAAGGTGCCGGTGCCGCCCGAGCTCGACCGGTACTCCGTAACTCAGAAGGAGGCGGTGCGGGTCCTCGGCGCCAAACGCAAAGCGGTGCTACGGATTGTGGCGGAGTGCCTGCGCGGAAAGGGGCGCGTGGATGGGTGGACGGCGGGCAACGCGGTGATGTTCCTGGCGTACTACATGAGCCACGACGCGCACCACCGCGGCCAGATCGTGACCCTCGCCCGGCTCCTCGGCCACCCCGTCTCGACCCAGACGATGTCCGGGATGTGGCAGTGGAGCGTGCGAGCTAGAGAGTGACGTTCAGCGTCTTGGAGTCTGACCCCGTGGCGCCGTGGCTGTCGGTGACCGTGACGGTGATGGTGTAGGCGCCCGGCAGCACGTAGGTGTGGGACGGCCCGATGGCGCCCTGGGCCGAGAGGGTACCCGTCGAGGACGATCCGTCACCCCAATTGATGTTGTAGGTCCAGGGGCCGTCGCCGTCGACATCCGTGAAGCTCGCGTTCAGCTGATAGAGGACAGCCTCGATCGCCGACTGATTCCCGCCGGCGTTCACCACGGGCGGATTATTAGGAGGCGGTGAAGCCTGGCACGTAATCGCGAAT
>DATBCM010000393.1:0-3634 GCA_036270455.1 Gemmatimonadales bacterium
CTCCGACGGCGCAGCCCGCGAAAAAGATGTAGAAATTGGAAGAGGGAAGTGGGAAGTGGGACGCGTGAGTGCCCGTTGTTCACTCTTCCCGCTTCCCTCTTCCCGCTTCCCCCTATTCAAACCGCAACGTACTCGCCGGATCCGTCCGCGACGCTCTCGCTGCCGGTAACCACGATGCCAGCAGGGCAGCCGCCGCGAGGATCGCCGGCACGGCCACGAAGGTGACCGGATCGGTGGGACTGACGCCGAAGAGCACCGATCGCATGGCGCGAGTCGCCCCGAAGGCCGCCACCGTTCCCAGCATCACACCGAACGCCACCAACCGTAGTCCCTGATTCACCACCAGCCACTGCACCTGTCCAGCCGCGGCGCCGAGCGCGATCCGGATGCCCATTTCGCGCGTGCGGCGCCGGGCCAGCTGGGCGACCACGCCGTAGACACCCACGGTCGACAGGAGGAGCCCTGCGACGGCGAATGTGAGGAGGAGGATGGTGATGAAGCGTTGCTTCGTGAGCGTGGAGGACCGCAGCTGCTCCATCGTCTGGAGCGTCGCGATCGCCACATTCGGGTCGAGATCGGCGATGGCCCGCCGCACCGACGGTATCATGGCCTCTGGGTCCGACGTCGTGCGCGTGACGAGCGTCATGTACGAGTTCGGACTCTGGGCAAACGGCTGATACATCTCGATCTGCGGCGGGGTGGAGAGGTCGGTCTGATGCTCGTCTCCGGCCACCCCCACGATCGTCAACCATTTCGTGGTGGAATCCGGAATCTTGTCATCGGCGATCAGCTGACCGAGCGGGCTTTGGCCGGCAAACTCCCGCTTCGCGAGCGCCTCGTTGATGATGGTGACGAGCGGCGCCCCCTTCCGGTCGGCCTCCGTGAACATCCGCCCGGCCAGAAGCGGCACCCGCATCACGCGGAAGTAGTCGGGAGATACGGTCTGGTGGGCGATCTCCGTCCCATATTGATCGGCGGGGCGGCCCCCGATGTGGTAGTCAGTGGTATAGGCGACCCCGGCGAGCGACGGGACCAGAGCCGCGGCACCGCCGGCAACGCCGGGGAGGTGCCGCACCCGGTCCTGGAGCGCGTCGTAGAACCCGATCACCTTGGCCGCCGAGTCATACCGGGTGCCGGGAAGGCTGATGCCGACGGTGAGGACGTTGGTCGGATCGAAGCCCGGGTTCACCTGCCCCAGGTTCCAGAAGCTCTTCACCAGGAGTCCGGCCCCCACGGTCAACAGGAGGGCGAGGGACACTTCAGCTACCACGAGCCCATTTCCCAATCGTCTGATCCGCGTGCCCTCGCTCCCGCCGCGCCCCCCTTCCTTCAGAACGTCAGCCGGTGCCTGCCGTCCCCGCCACACGGCGGGAGCCAGCCCGAACAGGAGGCCGCTGGCCGTCGTGATGCCGAAGATGAACAGGACGAGCCGCCAGTCCACGGTGACACCCTGGACGCGCACCAGTCCGGCGGGCTGCAGCGCCGCCAGCCCGCGGGTGCCGGCCCAGGCGAGCGCGCACCCGGCGAGCCCGCCGCACGCGGACAACAGCAGGCTCTCGGTCAGCGCCTGCCGGACCAGCCGTCCCCGGGCCGCTCCCAGGGTCAGGCGCAAGGCACTCTCCCGCTCGCGGCCCAACGCCTGGACGAGCAGGAGGTTGCCGACGTTGGCGCAGGCGATGAGGAGCAGGAGCGCCACGGCGCCGAGGAGAATGAGCAGCGGGGTGCGGACGTCGGAGGTGAGAAACGCCTGCAGTGGCATCAGGTCCGCTCCCATGACGCGATTGGTGGCTGGGTATTGCACCTGGAGCCGGCGAACGACGCCCTGGAATTCCGCGTCAGCTCCTTCGAGCGTTGCCCCCGGCTTGAGGCGCGCCACGACGCCGAGCCAGTGCGCCCGCCGGAACCAGTCCTGGGAGCGGTCGGTGGGCTTCCACTCCATCGGCATCCAGACGTCGACCTTGGGATTCGGAAAAGCATAGCTGGCGGGTACGACGCCTACGATCTCCGTCGGGACCTCATCGAACCGCACGGTGCGCCCTACGATCCCCGGATCCGTTCCAAAGCGGGTGTGCCAGAGTCGGTCGCTGATGACCGCGACGTGGGTGCCGCCGACCCAGGTCTCGCCGTCGTGGAACGTCCGGCCTTCGAGAGCCGGAATGCCGAGGACGGAGAAAAAGTTGCCCGTGACGTTGGCATTGTAGAACATCACGGCCTCGCCCGCGCCGGACAGGGTCGTGTGTCCGCCCGGCGTATACGCCGCCACCCCCGCGAACGCCCTGACCTGCTCGGCCCAGTCGAGATAATTGGCGGGGGCCGCCATTTCCCGGACCCAATGCTTCTCCGGATTGTCCTCCGAGAGCTTCACCAGGCGGTCGGGGCCCGCGAAGGGGAGGGGGCGAAGGATCACGCCGTTGACGGCCGAGAAAATGGCGGCATTCGCGCCGATGCCGAGGGCAAGGGTGATGATCGCGGTGGCGGCCAGGGCGGGGTTGCGCAGCAACGACCGGAAGCCATACCGGGCGTCCGCGACCGCATCCTCCAACCACCTGGTGCCCCGCGCGTCGCGGTGTTCCTCGCGCACGGACTCGGTTCCGCCGAAGGCGATGCGGGCGCGTCGCGCCGCCTCTTCGGAGGCCATTCCTGTTCGTAGGTTTTCTTCGGTCTGCTGCTCGATGTGAAAACGGATTTCGGAATCGAGCTCTTGCTCGGTTGCCGAGAAGCGAAGGAGCGCGCGCAGGCGCGCGCGTACGCCGGTGAACAGGGACATTAGGCCGTCTCCAGAATGGATTCGACGGCGGTGACGTAGCGACGCCAGCTGGCGGTCTCCGCGCCGAGCGCTTTCCGGCCCGATGCGGTCAAGCGGTAATACTTCGCCTGACGATTGTTTTCCGTGGTGCGCCACTCACTGTCGATCCAGCCCTTCACCTCCAGTCGCTGCAGGGCGGGGTAGAGCGAGCCCTGGTTCACGTCCAGCACGCCGGACGAGAACTGCTGGATGCGTTGGCTGATGCCCCAGCCGTGCATCGGCTCGAGCGTGAGCGTCTTGAGGATCAGGAGTTCGAGGGTGCCGCGGAGGACGTCGTTCTGTGGGGCCGGCATCAGGGTGCTCTTGTAGGATTCCTACAGAAGGTGCAGCGACTCCTGTAGGAAGTCAACAGGAGGAGTGGGAGGAGGGAAGAGGGATGTGGGAAGCGTATAGTCAGTCACTCTTCCCGCTTCCCACTTCCCTCTTCCCCATTACTTGAGATCTATTCTCCCCAGCCGCTGAGTGCCCGAAAGGGCCAACCAGACTCGCGAGCGGGTGGAATCGACGGTGATATTCCGCACCACGGCCGTCCCCGTTGGGATCGCGACGACTTGCGCCGTCTCCGTCGTCGGGTCGAAGACGACCATGTCGTTCTTGCCCGACTCGTCATACCAGAGCCGCCCGTCGGGCCCCACCGCGATGCCGTACGGGGCGCTGCCGTCACCACCAGGGCACCGGAATTCGCGGACCGCGCCCGTCGCCGGATCGAGGCGTCCGAGCTGACCGCGCGCGTAGTCCGTATACCAGACGATGCCGTGGCTGTCGACCGCCAGCCGGCGCGGCCGTGCCCCCGCGTTGGGAAGCGGGAAGTCCTTCAGCGAACCGTCG
>DATBCM010000394.1:0-2058 GCA_036270455.1 Gemmatimonadales bacterium
CGACCGCCGGACCCTCTTCGACGCGTTCGCCGAACGCCTCGCCTCGGCGCGCTACGAGAACGAGGATGTGGTGGCCCCGAAGTCGATCGGCGCGCCCTTGTCCCGCGGCACCCGGATGGGCGTGTACATGATGTGGTTCAACAGCCACCCGGACACCGTGAAGGGGGTGTACGTCAAACTCACCCTCCTCTATATGCCGGCCAACATGCAGCCGCCCCCCACGTCGGCGCTCCCCGTCGTGATGGACGTCGACCTGTTCCCGGGCGTGGACAACATGTACCCCGTGCCCCCCGGCAAGACCGAGCGCGTGCGCACGTTCCGGTTTCCCATCGGGGGCCGCGTCCTGGGCGCCGGCGGTCACCTCCACGAGTACGGCTCGTACATCAGACTGCAGGATTCGGTGTCGGGGAAGGTGCTCTTCGAGCTGCGTCCCGTGCTCGACTCGGCCGGACACATGCTGGGCATGACACGGAAGCTTTTCGCCGTCACCGGGAGGGGCCTGCGCATCGAGGCGAATCACCCGTACACCATGATCGCCGCCTACGAAAACACGACCCGGGATACGCTCTCCGAAGCCATGGGCGAAATCATGGCGATCTTTGCACCCGACGATTTCGCGCATTGGCCCAAAATGGATTACGCGAGCAAGGACCTCTGGGCGGATCTCGCGACCTACGGCATCACCGCGCTGCCCGACTCACTCACGCAGGCATCCAAAGCCATCATGCAGGGGAGTCGTCGCTAGTGCACCGCTTCGTCATCGCCGGAATGCTCTTCGCGAGTGCGACCGCGGCTGCCCAGGCACCGAAGCCGGGCGTCACCGTTGACTCCAAACACCACCGCGTGGTGGTCATCGCCGGTCCGTTCGACCTCGAGCCCATGCCGCCGATGGAAGGCATGTCCATGGACGCCATGATGCCCGACACCCTGGCCCAGGCGTTCGCCTGGCCGGTAGAGGGCTGGTTCCGAGGATTCGAGTCCGAGGTGATCGACGCGCAGGGCCGGCCGCTGCCCCGGGACTTGCTCCACCACTTCACCCTCATCAACCTGGACCGCCGGACGCTCTTCGACCCCGTGGCGGAACGGCTGGCGGCGGCCGGGCTGACCCCCGCGGCCGTCATTGCGCCGGCCAGTGTGGGGACCCCGCTCACGCCGGGCCAGCGACTCGCCCTCTATATCATGTGGCACAACGGGGGGACGACACCGCAGCACGGCGTCTACCTGCGCGTGAAGCTGGCATGGACCCCGGCCAATGAGCAGCCGCGACCCCTGTCGACCTTCCCGGTGAACCTCGACGTGAACGCCCACTACGGGCAGTCGAACACGTACGATGTACCGCCGGGACGCCATGAGAAGTCCGCCATCATCGTCTTTCCCATGTCCGGCTGGCTCCTCGGCGCCGGCGGCCACGTGCACGACTACGGCGCGCAGGTCCGGCTCGAGGACGCGAAATCACGTGACGTCCTGGTGCGGATCAATGCGACGGTCGGAGACTCCGGTGAGATCAAGGAGCTGCCGTTCCAAATCCTGGCGCTGTGGGATCGGGGGCTGCGGATCAAGGCGGGGCATCAGTACCGGCTCGTCGCGACGTACAACAACACCAGCCGGGACACGCTGCGCGATGTGATGGGGGAGATGATGGGACTCTTCGTGCCCGATCACCCCGAGCTCTGGCCGACGGTCAACTACGGTGACTCGCTGTACATCGCGGACCTGAACGGCTACCACGCGGTGGATCTGCTCAAGACCTTGAAGCCCACGCCCATCGCGGAGCACTGACGCTCTCGCCGGTGTGGCGCCTGCGGGCGTTGCTCGTGGCGCTCCTCGCCCCACCGGCTCTCGAAGTCTTTTCGCTCTCCCGTCTCGTTCCCCGCATCTCGAAGCCATCGCGCTCTCCGCAACCGGTCGCTGACCAAGCGCTTGCGGCCTGGGTCGACCGGATCCTGGGCCACCTGCCGTGGCCTTGGCGGCGCACCTGTCTCCGCCGCGCCGTGGTGCTCTATGCGCTCCTGCGGCACGCTGGCCGGCCGGTGCAGTTATGGATCGGCGTGCGGGGAG
>DATBCM010000395.1:0-7368 GCA_036270455.1 Gemmatimonadales bacterium
GGCTGCGCCGGTGTGCCACGGACCCTCCATCGCCCGCCGCCCCATCTCCCGGCCCTGCTCGATCATCCGCTCGATATCGGCTTGCGTGAAGCTCCGGATGTCCACTTTGATCTCGGAGGGGGGCTCGACCAGGCGCCACTCAATCGGCGCGTATTCCCTGCCGAACATGCGCTGCGAGTCCACGGCCCGGACGACCTGATTCACACGCTCGACCGACCGGAGGTCGTTTACGACGATCTCGTTCGTCACCACTTCCACGAGCCGGTTGGCCATGGCGACCACATGGCCCTTCGGGAAGACTTGGCGGTCCAGCGTCCGAGGCTGGCAGACCACGGCCACGATCTCGGTGGCGCCCAGGTTGATGGCGGTACCCACCGGCACCAGATCCCGGATCCCGCCGTCATAGTAGTCCGCGCCGCCGATCCGCACCGACGGCATCACCAGCGGCTCGGCGCAGCTCGCCTTGACGAACGCCACGATGTCCTGGTGGTCGGCTCCCACGTACGCGATCTGTCCCGACCCCATGTCCACGGCGCCCACGCGCAGCTGCACCTGAGCGCGGCGCAGTGCGCCTTCCTTCAGGGTTTCCCGGATCAGGCGATGGAGAGGGGTGGTGTCGAGCACTCCGTCGAACCGGCTCCACAGCAGGTCCCAGGCGATGGTGAGCCACGATTTCTGCCTGACGACGAGCTCCGGGGAAGACAGCCGGTTGTGGTAGAAATCCACGAACTCGCTCGCCGCCTCCACCCACTGCAAGGTCGAGGGGCGCTGGTCGGTCTTCAGGCCGATCGCGTTGACCAGGAAGGCGGCGCTCAACGCACCCGTCGAAATCCCCAGCACGGCATCGGGGCAGAAGCCAGCCTCCACGATCGAAAGGACGGCGCCCGCCTCGTACGCGCCTTTGATGGAACCGCCCGAAAGTACCAGTGCCCGCATCGTTGCTCCTCGCGCGTGCGAATCTTATCCTAGGCCATGATCGTCGCCGTCATGCCCTTTTCAAATTTGACCACTGATCCGGCCAACGCCTACTTCGGGGACGGAAGCGCCGAGACCATCGGCGATGGGATGGCATGCACGGCCAAGGTGCGGGTGGCGCCGCACGCCGCCGCCATCGACTGGACCGACCGCGGCGGGTCTCCCCAGGAGGTCGCCGAAGGGCTCTCCGCCGGCGCGGTGCTCGAAGGCGGCGCCAAGCGATCGGCGGAGCTGGTCCACTTCGAGGTCCGGCTTCGCTCCGCGGACGGCACGTCGCTCTGGTCCACCATGGTGGACCGGCAGGTGGCCGAGGTGCTGGACGCCGAGCTCGAGATCGTGATGGGTGTGCTCGACGCCTTGAAGATCACTCCCTCCAGTGACGAGCTCGGCCGCATGCGGCGGCCCCTGACCACCGACCATCGGGCATTCGACCAGTACCTCCATGGCCGGATCTTCAGCCGCGAGCTCCTGCGGCGGAGTCAGGAAGCGGCGCTGCATCATTTCAGCGAGGCCGTCCGGATCGACCCCGCGTTCGCGAGGGCCTACGCCGAAAGTGCCATCTGCCACGGCATGATCTACCAGTACTGGGACTCGAGCGCCGAGATGCTCACGCGGGCAGAGGACGCGAGTGTCAAGGCGCTGGAGCTCGGCCCGGATCTACCGCAGGCCCACCTGGCCCGTGGACTCGCGCTCTCGCTCGCCACCAAGTACCGCGAGGCCGATCAGGAATTCGGCGTGGCGCTCACCCTGCGTCCGGACCTTCTCGAAGCCAACTACTTCCGGGCCCGCTCCGCCCGCGCCCAGGGGAACTATGCGGAAGCGGTGAGCTGGTTCGAGAAGACGTGGGCCCTGCGGCCCCTGGACTACTCCGTCCCGGCGTTGCTCGCCAGCGCCTACGTGTCGCTCGACCGGAACGACGACGCGCTGGCGACGCGGCAGAAATCGGTCGACCTGGTTGAAAGACGCCTGGTCCGGCACCCCGATGACTCCCGCGCCCTCTACCTCGGCGCGGCCTGCCTCTCGACGCTGGGCGAGGGTACCAAAGCGCGTTCGTGGGCCAAGCGGGCGCTCGCCATGGACCCCGACGACTCGGCGGTCCTCTACAATGTCGCCTGCGTCTACGCCCTCCTCGGTCTCGACGACTCGGCCATCGATTGCCTGGAACAGGCGATCAAGCACGGGTTCCGGCACTGGGACTGGATCGAGCACGACTCGGATTTCGACACGGTCCGGAGTCACGAGCGTTTCCGGGCCCTGCGGGGGTAGCTCAACTCTCGCTTCGCGGCCGGCGTATGTGTTTCAGTCCGGAAGAACCACCTGTGCCCTTCAACGGTATAACTCTTCCATGAAAAACATCCTGGTGATCTCGACGGTCTGTCTCGCCCTGCTGGCCCAGGGCGCGGCGGCGCAGTACGGCGGCGGCAGACGCGAAGGCGGGGGCATGAGCGGCTACGGGCGCCCCGAGATGGAGCCCGCGCCTCCCCTGCCGGGGGCCGTAATGGAGGGGCCTCCCGATTCCGCGGCCGCGCGGACGGCCCTGGCGCTCACCGATTCCCAGGCCCTCAAGTACGCGCAGGCCTACACGGCCTTCATGGCATCCACCAGGCAGTCGCGTGACTCGGCCCAGGTGGCGACGGATAAGATGAACGACCGTCTGGCGACGGGTGACCGCGCCGCCGCGACTTTCTACGCCCAGCGTCTCCAGGACATCGGGAAGTCGTTGCGGGACCGGCAGGACAAGTTCGACGACGCCCTGCGGGCGTTCCTGACCAAGGACCAGCAGAAGTCGTACAAGAAGTGGGAGGATGACGCGGAGCGGGTGGCGCAGGAGCGGAACAAGGAAGCGGGACTCCGGTGGCAGTCGGCCGGGGGCTTCGGGGGCGGGCGCGCCGATGAACGCCAGAGTCTGGTGGAGAGTGGCGCCGCTCCCGCGGCGGCCCTGGGCTCGCAGGCCGTGCGGGTGGGCCGGACCATCTACATCTCCGCCCAGCTGGGCCAGGATTCCACCGGCGCGCTGGTGGGCGGCGATCTGGCGACGCAGGCCCGCCAGGCCTTCCGCAACGTGACGGCGATTCTCAAGCGGGCTACGGCCTCGCCCAGTGACGCAGTGCGGCTCACGATCTACGTGGTCAACCCGGACGCGGGGACGGTCGCATCGCTCAAGGTGGCGGGTGCGGATTATTTCACGGGGCGCACTCAGCCGGCTACGGTGGTCGTCGGCGTCCAATCCCTGGCGACACCAGGGGCGCTGGTCGCGATCGAGGTGACCGCGGTGACGGCGAGCGGCGACTACTGACCGGGGCCGGGAGGAACTAGAGGGTGACAAACGCCGCGGTCCATTCCGCGGCGTTTTCATCTTGCCGGTAGTACTTGTCCACGTCCACCACGAGGTTATCGCCATCCCGGCGGACGCCGAACCGGTCCATCCCCCGCGTGGCGCGGCCAGAGATGAAGACGCCGTCGGGCTGATACCGGGAGTGGTGCTTGGGGCACTGGAACCGGTTGTCCTCCGGCTCCCAGTGCAAAGCGGTGTTCTGATGCGGGCAGGAGAGGTTGAAGCCGTAGACCTTCCCCTGCCAGCGCACGACGATGACCTGGTTCTGCTTGTCGATCATCGCCCCGTCGGTTGCCGGGATCGGATACGAGTGTTCTTCGTCTTCCGAGCGGAGCGGCGTCACCCAGCGCCACGTCAGGGCATTGGCATCGGACGTCGCGAAGCCGAGCGCGGCGATGACGCCGGCCGCGGCCAGCGTGGCCTCCCGCACGAAATCCCGCCGGGATTCCAAGGGGCAGCGCTCGCAGCCTTCGTTGTTCTGCTCGTTCATCCATTGCCCGCGAGTACGGTGCCGAACAGTACCAACGTGAACCAGAGGACCAGGCTGGCCACCGACGTGCGTCGATAGGCCGGCCACGCACCGGGGTCGCCCTGTCGCACGGCCGCCTCGGCGCGCAGCCGGACCCAGCCATTGGCGAGGAGGACGGCGACCAGTGTCATCTTGGACCAGAAGACGACCGACGTGAGATAGGTGTCCAGATCCGCAAAGGTCTGCAGCAGGCCACTGACCAGTACGACACCCAGGCCGCCGAGTACGAGGCGATGGACACCGGCGATCTCCGTGAGGGCCCAAGACGACGTGCCGCCATCCAGGCGCGCGTCAGAGAGCCGCAGCGTGGCGCGATCGGCAGCGACGGCGAGCCCACCCGCGAGGAGGACGCCGCCGAAGTGGACGAAGTTGACCGCTTCGCTGACGGCCTTGTGATCACTGTACAGGTGGGCCCAGCGGGCAACGAGATTCATTTCTTCCATATCAGCATCATCCCGTACCCGACGAGGGCGACGCCCATGGAGGTCAGCGCGATCGTGCGGTGCGTGGTCGCGCCCGCCGGATCGCTCACTACTCGGCGGCGACTGGGTGCGGAGGCGCCCGCGGCGACAAATCCTGCATCGGAGATAAACATCAGGGCGGCGTGGATGTACCGGCGGGTCTTGTCGTTGGGATCGTGCCGGCTGTCCCAGAGATTCCACGCGCCGGTCACCGTGTTCACCCCGAACAGCCCGGCGAGGCCCAAGGCGGTGATCTGGTGTGCGGTGAGCGTGGCGGAGGAACCGGGCGGGTGGTTGTAGAGAGACTGGCCGAGCGCGAACTCGCCGACGAAGAGGGGCAAGGTGGCATAGCTCGCGACCCGATGGATCTGGAGCCTGACCCCGTAGAAATCACTGTATTCGATGGCGCGCGGACGCCTGCCCCCGGTGTCCGCCGTCGCGGCCATGAAGAGGGCGGCCGGGACGGCGGGCGGGACCGACGGTGGAGGCGCCACGTCCAGCTGCGGGCCCAGGTGTTGGAGTGCGGCGAGAGCGAGGAGCGCGACGGCGTTCACGGGGCTCTTTCGGCGGTGGATCGAATGGTACACCACCGACCTTACCCGTTCCTGACCGTCCATCCCTGAAACACGAACGCCCCGGCAGAAATTGCCGGGGCGCTCGTTTCAGTCCCGCGCCGTCAGCCCTCGACAATGATCAAGTACTTCGATCCCGCCCAGAACTGCCCGGGCCGGGCGATGGCGAGCTTGTTGGTGTTCTGGATCGCGCCGTTGTCCACGGGCGGCGTGTTGAGCGCCGTCAGGTCGTTCCGCGACACGATCCGGTACGGCTGCGCCGAATCGGGAAGGGCGATGCTGGTCACCTGGCGCTGATCGATCGCGGTGAACTGAGTCGGATCGAGATTCCGCGCCGGCACCAGCGTCCTGCCGGACCTCCACAGCACGAACAGGAACCTGGCGCCACCCTCTTCCGTGATCACCCCCCGCTTGATCAAGTCATCCTTGGTCCCGATGACGTAGTAGACGGTGTTGTCGCGGGTGTTGGTGGCGTTCAGGGTGTCGTTCAATGCGATGGTCACGCCGGTCAGCGAGTCGACGCGCGCGGTGAGGGCGGCGATCTGGGTCTTCTGATCGTCCACCACTTTCTGGAAATTCGTCACCGTGCTCTCGAGGGTCGCGCGGAGCGAATCCGAGAGGTGGGTCATCCCGGCGATCTGGTCCTTGCTGCTCTTCAGCTGGGCGTCGGCGCTGTGCACCCGCGAGACGAGCAGGCGGACCCGCTCGACCACCGAGTCGCGGCGTGCGGCCTCGGGCGTCTCGGCAGGTTGAATCTTCATCTTCCCGTTGAGCCGCACCTTCGCTATCTCGGTGGAGACGTCGGAGAGGGCGCGGGCGTCGGCGGCCACTTCAGCGACCGCGCGGTCATGGTCCGACGCCACGTTCTGGAGACTGTCGGCCCGGGCCTGGGCGACCTTCAGGGCTTGCTGGTCGCACCCGGCCGCGATCACGGCGGCGGCGACGACCACGATTGCGAGCTTGACGGACATAACGCTTCCTCCCAATAGAGATCTGTATCATCCCCGGGCGTGGGGCGTGGCACCCCCGGGCTGGTCGATCGTCCGACATGAATCCGATGCAGCGTCCGTCATACACCGGACCACGGGAACGCGTTTCACTTCGCCGGAATAGGGCAACTCGCGTGCCCGGTGCCGGGCCCGTATCATTGCACGTCGCTTCGTACCGTCGCAACCCCGAACCTCTAGCCCGAGTATCTCGCACATGCCACGCTCGTATCTGCCCCGCGTCGTTGTGATTCTGCTCACCCTTTCTCTGTTCCCGACTCTCGCGCACGCACAAACCTCCGCAGTCGATACCGCGCGATACGCGGGGTTGCGGTGGCGCGAGATCGGCCCCTTCCGCGGCGGGCGCGTCGATGCCGTGGCCGGCGTCGTCGGCCAGCCCCTGGTCTACTACATGGGGGTGACCGGAGGCGGGATCTGGAAGACGGTCGATGGGGGGCATACCTGGGAGCCGGTGTCCGACAAGGCCCTGACGGCGGGGTCGGTGGGTGCGCTCGCCGTCGCCGAGTCCGACCCGAACGTGATCTATGCCGGGACGGGCGAGGAGACGGTCCGCGGCAACGTCTCCCCGGGCGACGGGATGTACAAGTCGACCGATGCCGGAAAGACCTGGAGCAGGATCGGCCTCGCGGATGCGGGGCAGACCGGCCGGATCGCGGTGCATCCCAAGAATGCCGACCTGGTCTACGTCGCCGTGATGGGACACGCGTTCGGCCCGAACCCGACGCGCGGGCTCTATCGGTCCGCTGACGGCGGCAAGACGTGGCAAAAGGTCCTCTCGCGCAACGACTCGACCGGGGCCGTGGACGTCGTCCTCGACCCCACCAATCCGCGGATCATCTATGCCTCGCTCTGGCAGGAGCAGCGGACTCCCTGGGACTTCTCCTCGGGCGGCGCGGGCAGCGGGCTCTTCAAGAGCACGGACGGCGGCGACACCTGGACCGAGCTGACCCGGAAGAAGGGTCTGCCGGAGGGCGTCATCGGCCGGATCGGACTTGCCGTCTCGCCCGTCAGCCCCGACCGCATCTGGGCCGTCGTGGAGGCCAAGGAGGGCGGCGTCTTCCGGTCCGACGACGGTGGGGACACCTGGCACAAGACGTCCGACGACCACGAAATCCGGCAGCGGGCCTGGTACTTCAGCAACATCTACGCGGATCCGGCGAGCGCCGACGTCGTGTACGCCCTGAACGTGTCGTTCCGGAAGTCGGTGGATGGCGGCGTATCGTTCCAGGAGATGAGCGTGCCCCACGGCGACAACCACGCTCTCTGGATCGACCCTACCGATCCGAAGCGCATGGTGTTGGGAAACGACGGCGGCGGGACGGTGACGGTGGACGGCGGGAAGTCCTGGACCGCGCTCGACAATCAGCCCACGGCGCAGTTCTACCACGTCATCGCCACCACCCACTGGCCGTATCAGGTGTGCGGCGCCCAGCAGGACAACAGCACGGTCTGCATCGCCACGTCGTCGGACGGCAGTGGAATCACCGAG
>DATBCM010000396.1:0-1732 GCA_036270455.1 Gemmatimonadales bacterium
GATTCCGGTGGGCTCGATGCCGGTCGCGCCGAAAATCGAAGACCTCGCGCACCACCAGGTGGACCTTGCGACCTACGTCGGGCGCGGCCCGGTCCTGCTCGAATTCTGGGCCCAGTGGTGCCCCATCTGCAAAGAGCTCCAACCCAGGATGACGGCGGCGCACGCCAAGTACGGCAAGCGGGTGACCTTCATCGCCGTCAGCGTTGCGGTGAACGAAACCCCGGCTTCCATCCAGCGACACCTCACCGAGCATCCCATACCCTATCAAGTGCTGTGGGACTCGGGCGGAAACGCGACACGCGCCTTTCAGGCGGTGGCGACTTCGTACGTCGTGATCCTGGACGCCAAAGGCGCCGTCACATATACCGGGACCGGATCGGACCAGGATATCGACGGCGCCTTGGCGAAGCTGCTGAAGAACTGACTACTTCGTTACCGAGTCCACCGCAGCCTTCATCGTGTTGTAGTCGGCCGGATCGAGCACGTGGAACGGAGCCATCACGTGCGTGATCTTGCCGCTCCCATCGATCACGAACAGGTACCGGACGTCGATCTTGTTCTCCTTCGAGTAGGCCCCGTACTGCCGGCCCACCGCGCCGCCGGTATCCGACACGAATACGAACGGGAAGTCTTCGTCGTGCATCCACGCGTGGAGGGCCGTATCGGCGTCCATGCTGATGCCGATGACCACCACCTTCTTGCCATCCTTGAGCAACGTAGCGTACTGATCACGGTACGCTTCCATTTGGATGGTTCAGCCTTTGGTGCGCGCCTGGTAGAAGAAGGCGAGCACGACGGTCTTGCCCTTGAAGTCCGAGAGGCGCACCGGCTGGGCGGTAAGGCCGTATCGGGTGGCCCCGGGGAGGGCGAAGTCCGGCGCCTGCGTGCCCACCGCGAGCGGCGTGGGGGGCGGCGGACCGGCGGGACGGGCCGCCGGAGTCTGGGCGCCGGCACCGGCGGCAAGCAGCAGGCCGGCCACGCCCAAGGGTACGACTCGTTGCAAATCGAGCTCCCTGAAGGGGACCTGGAAAATCTACGTCAATCGCCCTCGATGGTGAGGTCTCGCCGCCGCACGAAGCCCTCTACGACTGTCCGGGCCCGGTCAACATCCTCGTCGGAGACCCAGACCGTCGGGGCGGTGTGATTATCGAACGGCACTCCACCGCGGGCCAGATACAGGAACTCTCCCATCACGGTCGCTTCAATGTCTTCGCTCTCGAGCACCGCCCGGAGCAGGTGCGCCTCCACCGGGTCACGGGCTGAGAAAACCTGCGTCACCGGATCACGTCCAGCGCGACCTCCACCCGGCCGAAGGGCGCGCTCACCTGCACGCCCTGTACCCCGCCGAGCACCCCCGCCAGCATTTCGCGCGCGATCTTGACGCCTTCCGCCAGCGCGGCCTCCCGGCCCTTCTCCTGCGCGTCCCGCATCCGCCGCAAGATCTCCTCAGGCACCGACACGCCCGGCACCTCGTTGGCCAGGAACTCGGCGTTCCGCAGGCTGACGAGGGGCCAGATGCCGGCCACCACGGGGACGCGGAAGCTCTCGACGCGCTTCAAGAACGTCTCGAGCTGGTGCGGGTCGAAGACGGGCTGGGTCACCGCGAAGTCCGCGCCGGCATCCACCTTCCACGCAAAGCGCGACAGCTCGCGGTCCAGGTCGGGCGCCCCCGGGTTGACGCCCACGCCGATCACCCAGCGGGTGGGAGAGCCGATCGGATTGTGTCCGGGAT
>DATBCM010000397.1:0-3033 GCA_036270455.1 Gemmatimonadales bacterium
CGGCGACCCTCACGAGCGGCGGCACCAGACACACGCGCACCCGGACCGGTCCGGTGCCGGCCCTGAAGCCGAGGACGCGCTGGATCGTGTCGGCGGTCGCGGCGCTGGCGGGGATCGGGCTGGTGTGGGGGATCGTCGGCCGCTCCGGCGGCTCGCCCCTGGATGACGACAAGGTGGCCGTCGCGCCGTTCGACGTCCTCGATCCGTCGCTCCAGCTCTGGCGCGAGGGGCTGGTCGACATCCTGGCCCGCTCGCTGGACGGCGCCGGCCCGCTCAGGACCGTGTCGCCCACGCTCGTCGTGAAACGCTGGATGGGGCGCGCCGATCCGATCGCGGCCCGCCAGCTGGGCCGGAACACCGGGGCCCGCATCGTGGTCTACGGGGCCCTGGTCAATTCGGGGCCCGACTCGGTGCGGCTCAGCGCGAACGTTCTCGACGTCTCCACCGGTGCCCAGCTCGGCGCCGTGGATCTGCGGGATCACAAGGATCGCATCGACCGCCTCGCCGACTCCGTGGCCGTGCACGTGCTCCAGGCCATCGGCGCCACCCGCATCCGCGGCCTGGGCCTCGCCCGGGCGACGGGCATCGGGTCGGCGTCCCTGCCGGCGGTGCGCGCGTTCCTCACCGGCGAGCAATTCCTCCGCCACTCCGAGTGGGACTCGGCGCTGGTGGCGTATCAGCAGGCGTTCGGCATCGACTCGGGCTTCACGCTCGCGTACGCCCACGCGGGGCTCGCGGCTGGATGGGGTCGCTCGGGCGGTGACTCACTGACCACGCGCTATCAGCTGCGCGCCGGAGCCCTGAACCACGGGCTCGCGCCGCGCGACTCGTTCCTGGTGCAATCCGAGTCCCTGATGACGATGGTCTTCGAAGGACCGCAGTCGCTCGGCGGGAAGTGGTGGACCTACGGCAAGCGGGCTGTGGCCACGCTCGAAGAATCGGTGCGGCGTTATCCGGAAGACCCCGAGCTCTGGTATTCGCTGGGGGACGCTCGCTTCCACGCAGGGATGCTGGCAGGTGAGTCGTCGCGTCAGAGTCTCGAGGCCTTCGACAAGGCGATCGCGCTCGATTCGACGTTCTCGCCCGCCTACGTGCATCCCATGCAGCTCGGGGCCAACCTGGACGGCCCCCCCGGCGGCCTGCGGTACGCCCGGGGGTACCTGCAGGCAGGGGGCGCAGGCCGGTACGCGGGAGAGGCCCGGGCGATCAGCGCGCTGCTCGACCCCACCACCGGAGTGGCCCGCCGTGGACGACTGGTGGATTCCGTCGGGGGCGTCGCCAGCGGGGCCAACGGCAAGCAGCCGGTGTTCATCGGGTCGGAATGGGCCGCCGCGACGATCGCCCTGAACGATGCGGAGGAATCTGACGTCCGCTTCGGGCGGGCGATGGCGACGGGTATGCTGAGGAACGCCAGAACTTCGGCGGATTCGGGCAATGCGAAAGCGGTCGATGCCTTGGCGCTGTCCAACCGGGGCCATCTCCGCGACGCCTACGATCAGATCGGCGGCGTCAATCCGATGCTCGCCGTCCAGTTCCTGATGCTCGGGGCGCTCCCGCCTGACTCCGCGGACAAGGCCATCAAGACCTACGCACACACGATCCGAACCGGGAACTGGTCCGCGATGGCCTGGTGGGCCACCCGCGGCGACACCTCCTCCATCAAGACGCTCATGCAGTACATCGATTCGGTCCGCCACCGGCCCCCACCCCCTCCCCAGTGGCCGCAAATCGCGGTCGAGCTGTCCGCGTATCTCCTGAAATCCGGGCCGGCCTATCTGGCGCTCGCGCGGCGCGACACGACCACGGCGTTGAATCTGTTCGACTCGCTGCCGGACAGCGCGTGCTTCGGCCTCTGTCCGCTCGACCCCCTGGTGCGCGCGGAGCTCCTGGCGGCCCGCGGGCAGGACCAGGAGGCGGCCCGGCAGCTCGCGGTGGAGCCGGATTTCAATCACCGCAATCCGTTTCCGTCCGACGTCCTCTGGTCACTCGAGAAGGGGCGGGTTAACGAGCGGCTCAAGAACTATGAGGTGGCCCGCGACGCCTACGCCGACGTGATCGAGCACTGGAGCAACGGCGACCCGTCCCTCAAGCTCTACGTCGAAGAGGCCCAGCGAGCGTTGCAGCGGCTTTCAAGCGAGAAGAAGTAAGCCCGGGGCATGGCCCCAAGTGACCCCCGCGGCATGACCGCAATTGAACCCCGCAGCATGGCCGCGGGGGTAACGCCGGAAACCCCGGGCCCGCGCCCCGGGGATAAGAGAGGCCCACATGCCTGTGAAGAAAAAAACCACCCGGCGCAAAAAGGCCGCGAAAGAATCCCGCGGCCTGACGGCGAAGGAGCTGCTGGAGGAGAGTCCGCCCGCGGCGGTAAAGAAGCTGGCCGAGGCAATCGTCGATGACGGTGGCGTGATCGTGGGGATGTACCGGGACCCGCTGGGCTCCAACTGGCAGATCATGGCGGGGCTGCCGCTCTCCAAGGTCGAACCCACGCCCTATCAGCGGGATCTCTCACCGACCCACGTCGCCCGGCTCGCCAAGGCCATCGACAAGCTCGACCGGTTCCTCGATCCGGTGATCGCGGTGCGGACCGAGGACGGCGGGTACTGGACCCCCAACGGCTACCACCGGTTGGGGGCGCTGAAATCGCTCGGGGCCCGGAGCATCCTGGCGCTCGTGGTGCCGGACGCCGAGGTGGCGCACCGGATCCTGGTGCTCAACACGGAGAAGGCCCACAACGTCCGCGAGCGGTCCCTCGAGGTCATGCGCCTGGAGCATGGGCTGGCCGAGCTGGACGACCGGGACGAAACCGAATTCGAGCTCGAGTTCGAGGAGCCGTCCCTCCTCACGCTGGGACTCTGTTATCAGCAGAACGGGCGGTTTTCGGGCGGGGCGTACCAGTCGATCCTGAAGCGCATCGACGAATTCCTGCCCCTGAAGCTGTCCAAGGCCGTGCAGGTCCGCCGCAAGCGCGCCGCGCGGGTCCTGAAGCTGGATGACGCCGTCGGCAAGGCGGTGACCGCCCTCAAGGCCAAGGGG
>DATBCM010000398.1:0-11275 GCA_036270455.1 Gemmatimonadales bacterium
CTCAACCGGATGCGGCTGTACGTCGCCGCCTACGGACTCTCCGAGATCCGGCTCTATGCCACCGCGGCGATGGTGTATGTCACCTTCCTCGCCTCCTGGCTCGGCGCGCGGCTGCTCCGCGAGCGCCGGCGCCGGTTTGCGCCGGGAGCCCTCGTCGCTGGGTACGTCGCCCTGACGGGACTCCACCTCCTCAATCCCGACGCCCTCATCGTCCGGGTGAACATGAGCCGCGCCACCACCCGGGCGTTCGACGCCGGGTACGCGACCTCACTCTCCGCCGACGCGGTTCCCGCCCTGCTGGCGGGAATGCCCCGGCTCGATCCGGCCGCGCGCTGCCAGGCGGAACAGGGCCTGCGCCGTCGTTGGCTCAAGATCGACGAATCGAAGCACGACTGGCGCAGCGCCAACTGGGCCAGCCTCACCGAATCCCGGCTCGCCCGCCGTTGGGCAAGCATCCCCTACGCCCGCTGCCCTTCACCGGAGGCCAAATGATTACGGATGGACTCACCCCCCTCGGCGTGCTCCTCCTCCTCGGACTGGTCGGTGGAGCCTTGGCCCTCGGCGTCGGCATCGTCGCCGCGCTCTTGATGGACCGCGGCGTCTGGGTCAAACGCTTCGTGCTGACGGGCCTCTCCGGAGTCGCTCTCTATCTCCTGCTCCTCTTCGGCCTGTCGCTCACCAGCCGCACTCGCATCCTGGCCCGCAACCAGGGGAAGCACATCTGCGAGCTGGACTGTCACTCGGAGTACTCCGTGGTCGGCGTCCGGACCGACAAACATCTCGGCAGCCGCACGGCCGCCGGAACGTTCTACATCGTCACCGTCCGAGTCCTCTTCGATTCCGCAACCATCGGCCCGCGCCGCGGGATGGCGCCTCTGGAGATCGGACCGCGGACCGCGTACGTCCTCGACGCCGGGGGCCGGGAGTATCCGCTCGAGCCCGACGGCGCTTCGGATTCGCTCCGGCATCCGGTCGTCCCGGGACAGTCGTATACCACCGATCTGGTCTTCGACCTTCCGGCCACGATCAGCAAGCCGCTGTTGTTCGTGGGGGCTACGGCGGCGGCTCCGGACCGCATCCTGATCGGCTCGGAGAACAGCGTGTTGCACAAGAAGACTCTGTTCGCGCTGAGCTAGGCCTCGTAGCGCATCTCGTTGGTCTGTTTGAAGCCGAGCTTTTCGTAGAGAGACCTGCCTTCGGCAGACGCGTGCAGAACGACGTTGTCGACGCCGTGCTCGCGCGTGAATCGCAGGATCTCGCCCATCAGGCGCTCTGCGATTCCGCGCCGGCGCCAGGCCGGTTCGGTGTAGACGTTGACGATGAGGCCCTGCGGGCCGGGGTCCACGGCGGCGCGGTCGAGCCGCAAGCGGGGAATCGACTCCCGCAGTTGGATCCCGGCGCCCGCAATCACCTCACCCGGGCGGCCTTCCGGGGTCGCAAGCCAGCCCACGTAGATCTCCGCCGGAATCGCGCGCCGCAAGTACGTCTCCGCTGCCCGCTCGAGCAGAGGGCCCTGCTCCGCCGGCAGGATCCCCATGTCCCGGATCATCGCGACTCGATGTCCCGCGACCGTCAACGCATCCTGCTCGACCGCCCGCCTGATCGCGATCCCCTCTGCCATCCCCATCTCCCGTTCATCGCCGTGCGCCCTCCGTGCGGAGCGCGCTGTGGTGGCGGCCGTAGCGGAAGTATATCACGAGCCCGATGACCAACCACACGACGAGGCGCATCCAGGTGTCCGCGCCGAGAGTGAGCATGAGTCCGAGGCAGGCGAGTGCGCCGAGGATGGGGACCAGGGGAACGAGGGGCGTGCGGAAGGGACGCTCGAGATCGGGGCGCGTCTTCCGGAGCACCCAGACGCCCATGCACACCAAAACGAACGCCAGGAGCGTGCCGATGTTCACGAGCTTGCCGAGAATCTGGATCGGGAAGAGACCAGCGAAGAGTGCGACGGCCAGGCCCGTGACCAGCGTCGAGAGCCAGGGGGTCTCGAACTTCGGGTGCACGCGCCCGGCCCATTCCGGAATGAGCCCGTCACGGGACATGGCGTAGAGCACCCGGGACTGGCCGAGCAACATAACGAGCATCGTGGAGCCCAATCCCAGAATGGCGCCGAAGGTGATGGCGTACCTGAACCAGCCGAACTGCTTGATGCTGTCCACCACCATGATGACGGGAGACGGGACGTTCAGGTCCTGATGGGGCGCGAGGCCGGTGAGGACCGTCGAGACCAGGACGTACAGGATCGTGCAGATCACGAGCGAGCCGAGGATGGCGGTGGGCATGTCTTTCTGGGGATTCCGCGCCTCCTGCGCCGCGGTGCTCACCGAGTCGAAGCCGATGTAGGCGAAGAACATGAGACCGGCGCCACGGAGGATCCCCGACCAGCCGCCGAATTGGCCGTTGGGCTCCGGAATGAACGGATGCCAGTTGGCCGCCTTCACGTACAGGAACCCGAAGCCCACGAAGAGCGCCAGCACACCCACCTTGATGATGACGATGGTGGTGTTGAAGCTCGCGGACTCGCGGATGCCGATAATGAGGATCGCGGTGATCGCGAGAATGGAGAGGGCGGCCGGCAGGTTGAACACGGCGCCGGTGAGGTGCCATCCGGCCTGAGCGCAGCCCGTCACCATCCCCTGCGCCGCCTGCGCCGCCGTGCAAGCAATGAAAGGCGGGTTCATGAGGCTGGCGGGGGGCGTGATGCCGAACAGGCCGAGCATCGAGCCCAGGGTGGACGACCAGCCCACCGCCACCGTCGCTGCGCCCATGGCGTACTCGAGAATCAGATCCCACCCGATGATCCAGGCGATCAGCTCGCCCAGGGTCGCGTACGAGTAGGTGTACGCGCTCCCCGCGACCGGCACGGCACTGGCCATTTCCGCGTAGCAGAGCCCCGCGAAGCCGCAGGCGATCGCGGCGATCACCATCGAGATGGGGACCGCGGGTCCCGCGTACTGGGCGGCCGCCATGCCGGTGAACACGAAGATCCCGGTGCCGACGATGGCCCCGATGCCGAGGGTGGTGAGGTTGAGCGGCCCGAGCGTGCGGCGCAGACCGCCCCCCTCCTGGCCGGCGGCGCCGCGGAGCCGCTCGAGGGGCTGGGTGGCGAACAAACCGGCGGGCATCGAGCCTCCTGTTTTGGAATACAAAATTGGATACAATTATGCTTAACATACGTCACCTCCCGAAGCCCGCAAGCAGTGCGCCGGTCCGGCTATATTGCCTCGGTCATGGCCACTTCAGGACGCGTCTACTCTGCCCTGCGCGAGGCAATCGTCCGCGGCACGCTCGCCCCCGGCGCCCGCCTGGTGGAAGTCGAGATCGCCCAGCGCCTGGGCGTTTCCCGGACCCCCGTCCGGGAGGCCCTGACCCGCCTGGAACGCGAAGGCTACGTGGCCACGGCCTCCGGGAAGCGGGCCCGACCCACCGTGGCCCCGCTCACGAAGGACGATGTATCCGAGCTCCTGTATATCGTAGGCGAGCTGGAGAGTCTCGCGGCCCATCGTGCCGCGCTCCTGGCCCCGGCTCCCCGCCGCACGCTCCTGCGCGCCCTGACCCGGATCAACGCGAGCTTCCTCCGCGCATCCAAGAAGCGCGTGGACTTCAACCGTCTCTACGAAGCAGACGAGGAATTCCACCGCAAGTACGTCGAAGCGGGCGCCGGCCCGAGGCTGCGCGCCCTTCACGAGGCCGTGAAGCCGCAGGCCGAGCGGTACATTCGGATGTACGTCAGTCTCCTGGCTCGAGAGGCCCCCGTCTCCGCGGGCGAACACCAGGCGATCATCTCGGCGATCCGCGCGGGAGACGCTCCCGCCGCGGAGCGCGCCGTGCAAACCAACTGGCGGCATGCGGCTGACCGCCTGTCTCGCGCCATCGGCGACGCGGGCGAACGGGGTGGGTGGTGACATGGGACTGAGAGTGCTGCAGGTCGACGCGTTCACCGACCGCGCGTTCGCGGGTAACCCGGCCGCGGTCTGCCTGCTGGAGCGCCCCGCCGACACCGGGTGGATGCAGAACGTGGCCCGGGAGATGAACCTCTCGGAAACCGCGTTTCTGTCCCCTCGCGCCGAGGGCTACGATCTGCGCTGGTTCACGCCGGGCGCGGAAGTGGACCTTTGCGGTCATGCCACCCTGGCCACGGCGCACGTGCTCTGGACCGAAGGCCTCCTCGCGCCCCAGCTCACGGCGCGCTTTCACACGCGGTCCGGGGTCCTGACCGCCGACCGCCGGGGTGAGTGGATCGAGCTCGACTTCCCCTCTCAGGCCGTGGCGCCACACGAGCCGCCTCCGGGTCTGCTCGCCGCGCTCGGCGTTCGCCCGCAGTACGTGGGAAAAAACAAGACCGATTTCCTGATCGAGGCGGCCAGCGAGCAAGACGTGCGCGCGCTCACGCCCGATTTCGGCAAGTTCAAGGGACTGCCCATCCGGGGCGTGATCGTCACGAGCCGCTCCGCCACCTCGGGCGTCGACTTCATCTCACGGTTCTTCGCGCCCGGTGTCGGTGTGGACGAAGACCCCGTCACCGGCTCCGCGCACTGCGCCCTCGCCCCGCATTGGGCCGCGCGGCTCTCCAAGGACGAGATGATCGGGTATCAGGCGTCGGCCCGCGGCGGCACCGTGCGGGTCAAACTCGCCGGCGACCGCGTGAAGCTCGGCGGGCAGGCGGTGACCGTTCTCAAAGGAGAGCTGGTGTGAACAAGTCGCGCATCGCCGGCTATCTGTTCGCGCTCGGCGCCGGAGCCACCTGGGGAACCACGGGTGTCCTGTCGACGGCGCTCTTTCACTCAGGGCAGGACATCACGGGGATCGGGTTTTGGCGCGTTTCCGTGGGCGTGCTGGGGCTCTTCCTCTATATCCTCCTGTTCCACCCCGACCTGCTCAAGGCCGACCTGAAGGGCTGGCTCCTGGTCTTCGGCGGAGGCGGGTTTCTGGTGGCGCTGTTCGAAGTCGCCTACCCCTACGCCATTACCGGCGTCAGCGTCGCCGGGGCAGCGGCCCTGCTCTACCTCGCGCCCGTCGTCGTAGCGGTTCTCGCGCGATTCGTCCTGGGCGAGGCGCTCACGCCGTTGCGGATGTTTCTCGCCGTCCTGGTGATGGTCGGCGTGGGGCTGACCGTCAGCGGAGGAAATGTCGGCGCCGCGTTGTCGGGGGGGCCCGGTTTCAAGACGGGTGTTGTGGGGGGATTGATCGCCATGTTTTCTTACGCCGGCACGACGCTGCTGGCGCGCTGGTCGGTCCCACGCTACGGCAGTATTCGCTCGTTGTTTCTCGAGCTGTTCGGCGGCGCCGTGATGATGGCGATCTTCCTCACCCTCTTCGGTCGCTCGCCCTTCCACCGTTCCCCCGACGGCGGCATCCCCTATCCGGTGGGTCTCGCCGCATGGGCGTTCTGCCTCGCCCAGGCCGTCGGGCCGGTCGTCGGCGCGAACTTCCTGTTCTTCGCTGGAGTGCGCCGGATCGATGCCGCTCCCACCGCCGTGGCCGCCACCATCGAACCAGTGGTCGGCACGCTGCTGGCGTTGCTGCTGTTCAGCCAGCACCTGACCGCCCTGGGCTGGCTGGGCCTCCTGCTCGTGGTCGGCGGCGTCGCCGTGAGCTACCGGAGCGAAGTCCGGGACTAGAACTCGAGCTCGACCCCCAGCCGGAACAGGCGCGGCGGTCCGTACTGGAAGAGCGGCTGCGTGAAGTCCCGGGCCGCCGCCAGATAGAGCGGCATCAGCTCGCCCGCCCCGGAGATGTACCCGTCGTGATTCAGGTCCGCCCACGCGCGGTACCGGGGTGACTCGTACGGAATGGTCTGCGGGTTCGCGTTGAATGCGGCCTGCGCCATCGCCTGCAGCTCGCCGGTCGAAGGATTGGGAGTTCCCACATCCCGCCGCACCGCCTCGATGTTCACCGTATTGAGCAGGTTCCGCACGTCGAGGTACACTCCGCCCCGCCATCCGAACACGGTGATCGACCGGCGCAGGAGCATGTCGATCTGCGTCACGGACGGCAGCCGCTGACTGTTCGGCAAGCCGAGGATGCTGTCCCCCGCGAGGTTGGTGCTCGAGTAGGGCAGCCCTGAGTTGTATCGCCCGATCAATGCGGCCTCGAGGCCGCCGAAGATGGGAGATCCGGCAATCCGCGGGCCCAGGCTGTCGGGCACGCGCGCCTGCAGTACCACAGTCAGGGCGTGCCGCCGGTCGTAGTCCAACGGAAACTGGACCCGCGCGGGGCGGATGGTATCGCCCTGCGGATCGATGGTGAACTGATTGAGGAGAATGAAGGGATTGGTCGACGTCGCCTGGGCATCCTGCAGCGTGTAGCTCACCCGGGCGCCCCACCAGTCCCGCAGCTCCCGCTCGAGAATGATCTCCACGCCTTTGACGGTGCCGAAGTCGGAGTTTCCGAAGATGGCCGAATCCGGATTCACCGAGAGCGGGACCGAGGCGACGAGGCCGTCGAGCCGCTTGACGAAGGCGTTGACCTTCACCGAGGTCTGGTCGGTCGGACGCCCCCGGACACTGAACTCATACTGAGTGGCGGTCTCGAACCCCAGGTCGGGATTCCCCTGACGGAAACGCCCGGTGCGCGTGGTGTCGTCGAAGGCCGAGTTGACGAGGTACTGGAAGTCGGGGGCCTGCGCGAAGTGTCCCCAGCTCGCCACGAACGTGGCTCCGTGCAGCACCGTCGACATCGCCAGCCGCGGCGAGAGGGTCGCCCGCGCCCCAAACCGCTGACCCACGGTTTGGTTCCGCGGATCGAATTCGTCGAAGCGGAGTCCGAACGTCAGCGCGATGTCCTCGATCTCCATCTGGGTCTCGCCGTACAGCGCGGCGCTCTGCGGCTGAAAATCGGAAGCCGCGGGCGGAGGCACCGAGTCCTTCGCCGTTCCGGTCACAGGCAGGTACGCATCTACGCGCTGGAAGGTCTCGACGTGCTGGCGCTCGAACTCACCCCCGAAGTTGAAGTCGGTCGTCGGCCCGGCCGCCACCGTGAAGTCGCCCTGGAACCGCAGCTCCCGGTACCGGTTCCAATCGAGCTCACCCCGGGACCCGCCGCCCAGGAAGAATCCGGGCACACCCCAGGGCGTGTTCTCGCTGAGTTGCGGCGGCGTGTACCCCGGCAGTGCTCCCAACGCGGCGATCGTATCCTTGGCGCGGGCCAGCCCCTCGTCCAGGAAGTGCAGCGACTGTCCGCTGAACGCCCCGACCAGCGGGCTCGGCGTGTTGGTCGCCTGACCGCGGAAGAACTCCTGATTGAAGTAGCCGACCCGGATATCGGCCCCGAAGGGGTGCCGGGATTCCGGCGCTGACGAGTGCTGCAGATGGGCGGAGTACAGATTCCCGACCGTCCGCGTCGCCGGCGCGAACGTGGGGTCGTACTTGAATGCCGGATCGAAGAGATACTGCTGGGCGGCGGAGCGCAGACCGAACAGCCGCAACACGTTCCGCTCGGTGACCGGGATGATAAGCTTCCCCGCCGCATCCAGCCGCTCGGCTCCGTCGTGGGGAAGTACCCACGGCTCGGCGGTGCGGGGATCGTGAGGATTGGTGGGGGCCGGCGCGTTGACGGGATCCCCGTCGATGAGGCCCTGTGCGTTGAGCACCCCCACGAAACCGATCCCGCGGCCCAGGGGCCCGTCGGCCGTGATCACCGCGCGGTCCAACCCGTGGTCATCGGCCTGCGGCAGCGGCCGGTCCCCTTCGTACGCCACCCGCCCCGACCAGCGATCACCGGCATCCCGCGTGACGACGTTGATGATCCCCGAGAGGGCCTGGCCATAGCGGGCCGAGAACGCGTTGGTGACGAGCGATGCCTCGGTGAGGATCTCGGTCGGGACTTGAATGCCGAGGGTGTTGGTCGAGGCGTCGAGCTGGTTCTTCACGCCCATGCCGTCCAGGATGAACGACGACTCGCCGATCCGTCCCCCGCGGTAACTCTCCCCCACCGCCCCGGCGCTCAGGGCCACCGCTTCGGCCACGGTGGTCACGGGCAGGCGCCTGATCTCGGCACCAGTGATGGCCTGCACATCGGCCGTGGCCAGGGGGTTGAGCACCTGATCCACCTCACCCCGGACCACGATGGAATCGAGAGCGAGTGCCTGCGCCACCAGCGCGAAGTCCAGCGTCGCCGTCTCCCCGCTCCGCACGAACACGCTGTCCAGGATCACTGAGCGGTAGCCGATCCGTGCCACCCGCACCCGGTGCCAACCGGTGCGGACATCGCGGACCCGGTACACCCCGCTCGTATCCGTGGTGGCGCCCTGTCGGCCGCCGTCGACCCAGACGAGTGCGCCGGCGATCGCCTTCTTGCTGTCGTCCGTCACCCGGCCGGCGATGGCACCCGTGGATTGCGCCGCGAGGGGCACGGCGAACCCCGTGAGCAGCAGGAGCCGGACGCACGCGCGAATCATGGGATGCTCCAGCGCCAGAGGTCGGCCGGGAGTCCGGAGGACGTGTCGGTGACATCCGCGATGAGCGTGTGCCCCGTGGGATCGAGGGCGGGGTGATCCATGAGATCGGCGAGCCCCGGAGCCGCCAGAACGGTGTCAGCGGCCGTCGCCAGCACGAATAGGTGCAAGGTGCCGGCGACGGCGGCGGCGAGGCGGCCTGACGCCACCGACAGCCCGGTGACGGCTCCCGAGAACGTGAAGATCACCGAGTCGGTCGAGGTGCTGAGGATCACCCGATGGAGGTCGCCACTGCCGGAGAGCGCGTAGTAGAGCGTATCACTGCCGGCGGTCGCCAGCGCGCTCGCCCCGACGGTACCGGTGACGAGGGTAATCGACGGCGGGTCCGTGGTGATGACCCGATCGATCTCAAGTCCCACAATGCTGGTGTCCCCGATGGTGCAGCTCAGGTTCAAGCAGGTGAACTGAAACCGATCAGCCAGAAAATAGAGTGTTGCGCGGTCGGTCCAGTGGAGATCCGACGCGAAGGTGACGCTCTGGCCGCCGGGACTGAAGTACGGCAGCGGGAGGATCTGCTTGCCGGGCAGGGGGAGAGCGTACGTGGCCAACACCAGCGCGCCATGGTCCGGCGTGGTGCGCCCGAAGTTCGCGATCGTGCTGGTGCGGACATAGGCCATACGGAGGTCTGCGGAGACCGCGGGTGCGAGGAAAACGTTGGTCGAGTCGCCCGCAGGATCTGTGTCCGTGCAGATGAGCCGGGTGATCGACCCTCCCGACGCTGGGATGGCGGCGAGGCACTGATCGCGGTCCGGGAGCCCAACTTGTTGTTCGGTAAACAGGAACGCTGACCCGTCGGGGAGCCACGACGCCCGGGTATCGACGCCCAGGTTGTACGTCAGCCGGGCGGGGTTCCCGGGTTCAAGCGGCGTCGTCGCATGGTAGTCGGTGCCGGAAAACGGGGCCGTGTGCTCGCAACCAGCGACCGCCGTCGCCATCGCGAAAACGATCAGACGACGCAAGGTTCGCAAGCGCACCTCCCGCGCGAGAGGAATCGGAACTCCAGGGTCGGGACATCCGGATTGCTACCCTCCCCTGGCCACCTAGTTCTTGAGATACTGGTCGATCCAGTCCAGTACCACGCCCCACCAGAGCCGGCGGTTGCGCGGTCGCACCACGAAATGCCCCTCATCCGGGAAATAGAGGAACTTGCCCGGGACATTGTGGAGCTTGAGGGCCGTGAACGCCTGGTAGCCCTCGGAGAGGTCCACCCGGTAGTCCAGCTGGGAGTGGACGATCAGCATGGGGGTCTTCCAGTTCTGCACGAAATTGAGTGGAGACCACTGCTCATAGAGGGCCCGGTTGCCCCCCGCCTCCTGGTACGGCGTGCCCCCGAACTCCCACTTGGGGAACCAGAGCTCTTCGGTCGTGCCGAACATCGATTCCGGGTTGAACACTCCGTCGTGGTCCACCAGCACCTTGAACCGGCTGGTGTGACCGGCCAGCCAGTACACCATGTAGCCGCCGTATGAGGCCCCCGCCGCGCCCATCCGGGTCGAATCCACGTAGGGCAAGCGGGCCACGACATCGAGCCCCTTCATCACGTCTTCGTAGGGCCAATCGCCCCAATGTTGCGAGATCGCGTCCGTGAACGACTGCCCGTAGCCGGTCGATCCGTGGAAGTTCACCGCGGCCACGACGTACCCGCGGGAGGCGAACATCTGGTAGTTCCACCGGGCGTGCCAGTTGTCGTCCCATGCGCCCTGGGGGCCGCCATGCACGAGATAGATGACGGGATACTTCTTCGTCGCGTCGAATCCCGGCGGCTTCAAGAGCCAGCCGAACACCGAATCGCCTTCCGCTCCGACGAAGCCGTAGGACTCGAGCGGATGCAGATCCAGATGGGAGAGCAGCTCATCATTCGTGTGCGTCAGCGGCTTGTCGTTCACGAACACTTCGGCCGGCTGGGTGTTGCTCTGATGCAGCCAGCCCAGAGTCTTTCCGTCCGTCGATGCCGTGAGATTCGTGTTCACGCCGCTGTTGCCGAAAACAAGCGTGCGCTGGAATCCGGGCAGCGAGATGCGATAGAGGTTGTCCCGGCCCCGCTCCTCCACCACCGCGTAAATGCACTTCGCGTCCGCGCACCAGGAGTAGGACGCCACCGAGAGATTCCATCCCGCCGTCGCCTCGACGGGGGCACCGTCGGTCCGGCCCGCGCTGCGAGGCACGAGCATGAGCCGCAGGCGGTCCGCCTCGAACCCGACACGCACCATCGAGAGATACGACAGCCACGTTCCGTCGGGCGAAAACCGGGGGGTGTTGTCGGCGCCCGCATTCGCGGCCGTCAGGTCCCGCATTCCGCTTCCGTCAGGCCCCATCAGATAGATGTCGACGTTGGTATTATCCGCGACCACCGTGTCCGCGTGGATGGCGACTGCCACTTCCTTCCCATCGGGGGACATCGCGACGTCCCCGTCCCCGGACGTGGCGATCGCCGGTGCGTCCTTGTCGATGGGCGTCACGTCGACGGCCTTGCCGGACGCCAGGTCCACGCTGAACACATGCTGGCGCATGCCGGCCCGCCAATCGGTCCAGTGGCGATAGAGCACGCTGGTCCAGAGCCTCGCATCCGTGGGGTACGGGCCGTTCCGCTTGTCGATCTCCTGCTCCCTGGGCCACTTGATGTCGCTCACCACCAGGAATCCCAAGCCGCTCGGCATCCAGTACATCTCGCCGACTCCGTCGGGCAGATCGCTGACCCGCCGCGCGGCGCCTCCGGCCGCCGGGATCACCCACACCTGAGGCCCGTGCTCCCGGCCCGAGAGAAACGCGATGGTCTGCCCGTCCGGAGACCAGCGCGGCGAACGGTCCGAGCCGGCC
>DATBCM010000399.1:0-2995 GCA_036270455.1 Gemmatimonadales bacterium
CTCAATCTCGACGTCGCCGGCACGCCCATCCGGGTCTCAGGTGTCGATCCGGGCTTCGTCGAGACCGAATTCTCGCTGGTGCGGTTTCATGGCGATGAAGCGCGGGCGAAAACGACCTATCAGGGGTTCCGCGCGCTCTCCGCGGATGACGTCGCGGATACGATCTCGTACGTCGTGAACCTCCCCCAGCACATCAATATTCTGGATCTCATCCTGGTCCCCTCGGCGCAGAGGAGCGTGCACCTGGTGGATCGGAAGTGAGAGGCGCCGTCTGGCCGGGAGCCGTACGCTCCGATGCGCGGGGAGTGAACGGCTCCCGGCGTACGGCGCAGTTTACGCTACGAGCACGAAAACGTCGTACAGGGCGTGCGTCCAGGCCGTGATGCCGAAGCCGCGCAGGAGATAGAGCGCGGAGAAGAACACGCCGGCCAGGGTGCGATACACGAACGAGTACAGCGTCAGCTGATCCCCGTAGGTGCCCACGTAATGACTGGCCGAAAAGAGCAGGGCACCCACGATCACCGCGACGATCCCCGAGAGTCTCGCGCTCCAGCCGAGGACCCGGTGCCCAGTCCAGGCCAAAGCGCCGACGATGATGACCCGGAAGAGCAGCTCCTCGTAGAGCCCGGCGCCGAGGGAGAGCATGAGCCGGACGGGAAGCGGGGTCCGCTCGATCTGGCCGATGGCGAGCCCCATGGCGCCGAAGAGATGTGACGTGATCCCTCCGACCAGCACGCCGCACAGAACGGCGAGGGCCAGGGTCTCGAGGGACATGCCCAGGAAGATCATCTTCGACAGATGACGTCCGTGCCGCCGCAGGTCGCGGGCCACCAGAAACAGCCCCAGGACCATCAGTGCGATTTCGAACACCATCGGCCCGCGCCGGCCCAGCAGCTCCGCGAACGCGCTCTGGAGCATGACGTCCGCACCGTTCCGGATATCGCCACCCGGGCCACCGGACACGGCGAGGGAGAGAATCTCGTATCCGATGAAGAGGGGCAGGGCGAAGAGGAGGCTGTACCGGGGGGCCTGGGCGAGCTGCCAGTACCGCGCCGGGGCGATGGCGGTGGTCGTCATGGGCTCTTCAAGGTAAACGGGTGAGGGTGCAACTTTGTGTCACGAAGGGTCGTAGGGCAACACCAGCGTCCGAATGCTTCCTCTCCTTTTCGCCGTCACCCTCGCTGCCCAGCAGCCGGATACCGCTACCTATCTTGACGCGGCCGCACGCGAATTGGTCGAGCGCGCCAGAGCTGCCCGCAACGATCAGCGCGCCGGACTCGTCGCCTACACCGCCATGGTGAAGAAGCGCTTCTATGTCGGCGTGCGGTCGACGCGGTGGGATCGTGTGCTGGTACATGAGGAGATGGCGGCGCACGTGCACTGGCATCGCGGCGGGGCCGACTCGGTGGAGCTCCTGGGCGCGCGCATGGGCGTGCCGATCGCGGTGGCCGGAGAGATGGTCCCGGGCGACGCTCGTTCCGATGCCGCAGGCCTCCTTTGGGACCCGGGATCCGATCAGCTGCGCTTCGGGAACTCCAGTGCGGACTTCACACGGCACCCGCTGGAGGACGAGCCGCACACTGACTACCGCTACCGCTCCGGGGACACGACGTCGATCACTCTCCCGAATGGGATCGAGATCCAGCTCTACGAGCTGATGGTCATCCCCCGGCGCTCCGATCCTCACCTGATGTCCGGCTCAATCTGGATCGAAGCCAAGGGCTACCAGATGGTGCGCGCCCTCTATCGACTGGCGCGGCCGTGGGACCTTTCGCTCGACCTCGACTCGTCATCCCAGAAGGACGTCAATGAGCACATGCCCGGGTTCCTCACTCCCATCCAGGGCGAGTTGAAGTACGCTACGATCGAGTTCGCGCTCTGGGAGGATCGCTGGTGGCTGCCGCGGCTCCAGTCTTTGGAGGGTACGGGCCGCGTCGGCTCGCTCGGCACCTTCCCTCTGCGGTTCGAAACCGCCTACACGGACTTCGCCGTCACGGCGGACTCCACGGCAGGGGCCCTCCCGCGTCCACCCGCTCGCGATTCTGCGGGTTCGGATTCTCTCTGGAGGACCTGCCGCGCCGATTCCACGGGCACGGCCACGTGCCAGTGCTCGAAACGGCACTGCCATCCGGTGACGGTCCTGGCGCCGGCGGACACCCTGGCCCTGCTGTCGAGTCCCGACCTCCCGCCGTCCTTCGTGACCGACAAATCAGCCCTCACCACGCGAGCCGATCTCGACAACATCCTGGCGGACCTTCACCTGCTTCCTCAGGTCGGATTCGAAGGGCGGGGGAAGGTCCGCGCCCTCTGGCAGGCTCCGGGACTGCTCCGCTACAACCGCGTGGAGGCGCTCTCCCTGGGGGCCCGCGCCGATGTCCCCGTCGGGTCACTGGCGTTCGATGGCACCCTGCGGATCGCCACTGCGACGGGGCAGCCGGACCTGGATGTCGGGCTCAGCCGGAAGACACAGGATCTGTCGGCCCGCTTCGGCGCCTACCGGCGGCTCACGTCCGTGGACCCGGACGCCCACTCGCTGGGGTTCGGCAATTCGACTCAAGCCCTGGTCTTGGGTCGCGACGACGGCGACTACTTCCGCGCGGCCGGCGTCGACGTCGATGTGAAGCCGGCGGTCACCGAGTCTCAGTCGTACGAGTGGCGGCTCTATGCGGAGCACCAGTTCGTGGCCCCTTTTGGCAGCGATGCGAGCTTCGGTCACCTGCTCGACCGCAGCCGGATCTTCCGGCCGGAGATCGCCGCCAACCGTGCCGATCAGATCGGGACCACCCTGCGTCTGCGCGGGGATCTTCCGCTGAATGAAGGCCGGGCGGCGGTGGGTGGGAACGTGGACGCAGATCTCTCGGTGGGCACCTTCAACTTCGCCCGACTCGCGCTCACCGGCCGCGCGACGGCGCCCCTGCCGGGTCCATTTCAGGGGGCCGTCGAGGTCTCGGGCGGCGCGTCGGACGGCATGGTGCCGGTCCAAAGCCGCTGGTAC
>DATBCM010000400.1:0-16707 GCA_036270455.1 Gemmatimonadales bacterium
GGACTCCGGTCACCTTCGAGTTCCACGTCGAGGTGAAGCCGGAGCTGGAGCTGGAGCGGCTCGGTGGATTCACCATCAAGCGCACGGTGCCGAAAGTCACGGCCGACCAGGTCGAAGCCCAGATCAACGATCTCCGCGACCAGAAGGCACCCTGGACCCCCATTTCGGGTGAGAAGCCGAAGCCCAAGGACCTGGTGCAGATCGGCCTTGCCCAGCGCGAGGGCGACGAGGTGAAGGAGACGCAGCCTTACCAGTTCATTCTGGGCGAGGGACGCGCCATTCCGGACGTCGAGGAGAAGGTGATGACGCTCCTCCCCGGGGAGACGGTGGACGCGACCGTGAGGTTCCCGGACGACTTCCCCGAGGAAGCCAAGCGCGGGCAGGCCCGCGAAGTCCGGATCACCCTCGGCGAGGTGAAGCGGCAGGAGCTGCCGGCGCTGGACGATGCCTTCACCCGCGAGGTGGGAGACTTTGACTCGGTCGAGGCGCTGCGCAAGGCGGTCCGCGAGGATCTCGAGAAGGAAGCCGAGCGGCAGGCGGACGCCAACGTGCGACAGACGCTGATCGAGCAGATCGTCGCGGCGAACGCCGTGGTGGCTCCCGCCCCGCTCGTGAACCGGGCGCTCTCGGTGTACGCCCAGGCGTATGGCATCCCGGAGGACCGCTGGGAACAGTTCGCGAGCGAGATGCGTTCGGTGGCCGAGGGTCAGGTACGCCGGGATCTGATCCTGGACTACGTGGTCGAGCACAACACGCTCGCCGCCACTGAAGCGGAGCTGGACGCCAAGATCGAGGAGCTGGCGGCCAAGCGGGGTCAGCCGGCCCGCGAGCTGTACGCGTCACTGGAGAAAGCCAAGCGGCTTCGCGATCTCGAGAGAGGCCTCACCGAAGAGAAGGTGTTTACCTTCCTTCTGTCGCAGTCCACCGTGGAGAATGCATGACCTCGGGCACCATCTACCCGCCGTACATCATCGAGCGTTCCAGCCGGGGCGAGCGCACCTACGACATCTTCTCGCGCCTCCTGATGGACCGCATCGTGTTCCTCGGCACCGCGATCGACGACACCGTGGCGAACATCATCATCGCCCAGCTGTTGTTCCTCGACGCGGATAACCCCGAGCGGGACATCTATCTCTACATCAACTCCCCGGGCGGCCTCGTATCCTCCGGGATGGCGATCTACGACACCATGCAGGTCCTGCGCGCGCCGGTGAACACCATCTGCATGGGCATGGCGGCCTCCATGGGCTCGTTCCTGCTCACCGCGGGCACCACGGGCAAGCGCTCCGCGCTGCCGCACGCGCGGATCATGATGCACCAGCCGTCCGGCGGCGCGCAGGGCACGGCGGCGGACATCGAAATTCAGGCCCGCGAGATCATCTATCTCCGCGGGAAGCTCAACGAGCTGTACGCCAGGCACACACGGAGGCCGCTGGAGCAGATCGAGAAGGACATGGACCGGGACCGCTTCATGTCCGCGGAAGAGGCCAAGGAGTACGGCCTCATCGACAACGTCATCGCACAACTCAAGGATTTGGACGGGAAAAAGGCCTGAGGCCTTGCGCCGATAGGGCCCTTTTCCCATACTAGCCGACATGTCTCACGACAAGCACCTCCGTTGCTCCTTCTGCGGTAAGTCGAAGGACTCGGTCCGGAAATTCATCTCCGGGCCGTCCGTGTACATCTGTAATGAATGCATCGCCCTGTGTAACGAGATCCTGGCGGAGGACGAAGAGCGGGAGGTCGCCGAAGCCATCACGCAGGTCCCCACGCCGCAGGAAATCAAGGACGTGCTGGACCAGTACGTGATCGGGCAGGAAAAGGCCAAGAAGACCCTCGCCGTCGCCGTCTACAATCACTACAAGCGCATCAACTCCCACTCCAACGGGCGCGAGTCGGATGTGGAGCTCGACAAGAGCAACATCCTCCTCATCGGTCCCACCGGCGTGGGCAAGACCCTTCTCGCGCAAACGCTGGCCCGCATTCTGGACGTCCCCTTCACCATCGCCGACGCCACCACGCTCACTGAGGCGGGGTACGTGGGCGAGGATGTCGAGAACATCCTGGTGCGGCTCCTCCAGGCCGGGGACTTCAACGTCACGGAGTGCGAGCGCGGGATCGTCTACATCGACGAGATCGACAAGATCGCCCGGAAGTCCGAGAACCCGAGCATCACCCGGGACGTCTCGGGCGAGGGCGTGCAGCAGGCCCTCCTCAAGATCCTCGAGGGCACGGTGGCATCCGTTCCGCCGCAGGGCGGCCGGAAGCATCCCCAGCAGGAATACATCCAGGTCAACACCAAGGACATCCTCTTCATCTGCGGCGGCGCCTTCGACGGCCTCGAAAAGATCATCGAGTCCCGGACCGGCCGCCGGCAGATCGGCTTCAGCAAGGAAGAAGTCGCCAAGGGTGAGGCCGACAAGCGCAAGAAGAACCCCTTCGTGGACGTCGAGCCCGACGACCTGCTGCGCTACGGACTGATCCCGGAGCTGGTGGGGCGCCTCCCGGTGACCGTTCCGCTCGATGCGCTGGACGAGGAGTCTCTGGTGCGGATCCTGGTAGAGCCCAAGAACGCGCTCACCAAGCAATACGCCAAGCTCTTCGAGCTCGAGGACGTCCGCCTCACCATCGAGAAGGACGCGCTGAAAGCCATCGCCCAGAAGGCGATCAAGCGCGGCACCGGCGCCCGCGGCCTCCGCGCCATTCTCGAAGAGATGATGACGGAGATCATGTTCGATCTTCCGGGCCGTGACGACGTCCGCGAGGTCGCCATCACCGCCGAGTGCGTCACCACCGGCCGCCAGCCCCTGCTGGTCACCGAGCGCCCGCGCCAGAAGAAAGAAGCCTGACCGACCCGCGGTTCGTCGGCTCCTTCCCCCGGGCCGATGTCACCCTCGATCCTCCGCATCCGGAAGTCGCTTTTCTCGGACGCTCCAACGTCGGTAAGTCGAGTCTCTTGAACGCCCTCGTCGGACGGACCGTGGCGCGCATTTCCGCCACTCCGGGGAAGACGCGACTCCTGAATGTGTTCGAGATAGAACTCGGGAGCCGTGAGCCGGGAGCCGTACGCTCCCTGGCCGAACGGAGTTCAGCCCTTCCCGAGAGCGAACGGCTCCCGGCTGCCGGCGCCGTCTATTTTCTCGACCTCCCGGGGTATGGATATGCGCGGGTGTCACAGACGGACCGCCGGGCGTTCCGTACCCTGGTCGAGGGCACGCTTGTGCGTGTGGGGCTCGTGGGTGTGATCTGGCTGCTGGACATCCGTCACGACCTCTCCAAGCAGGACCGGGAGATCCGTGATCTCCTGTCCGGCACCGGCGTCCGGACCCTGGCGGCCCTGACCAAGGGCGACAAACTTCCGAGGGGAGCGGGGCGCAAGCGTGAGGCGGAGCTGGCGGCCGAGCTGGAGCTCGACGACGATCAGGTCCTCGTCACCAGTGCCAAAACCGGGACCGGTATCCCGGACCTCCGCGAAGCCCTCTCGGGGTTGATCGGAAAGGCGGAAGGATGAGGATGAACCGGACGCTCCTGCTGCTTGGTCTCTTCGGCGCGGCGGCCGTGACGGCCGTGCCTCAGGCCCTGCGCGCCCAGGACACGCTGCCGGTCGGGTTCGGATCGCTGAGGCGCGAGGACATCGTCGTCAGCTTTTCCACCGGGCAGCTGCAGATCCAGATCCTGCCTCTCGACGAATCCGTCACCCGTCTCCTCGCCCCCGATACCTACGCGTCGCTCAGCCAGCTGATCAAGCAGCGGCAGGCCGACATCGACGACCAGGCCCAGCGCGGAGGGATCCGCAATCCGACGCTCGTGATGGTCACGTTCTTCGGCATGGTCTCTCAGGCCCGGTTCGTCCCGGAGGACATCAACCTCACCAGCCGCGGACGGCTGTTCCGGCCGGTGGGGATCGTCCCGCTCTCCCCGCAGTGGGCGGGACAGCAACTGGACGCACGCGAGCAGGTCACGGCCATCTACCTCTTCGACTCCGGCATCGCCTGGGGCGAGCCGCTGACCGCGACCTACGAGGGGATGAACAACGATTCGTGGTCCAAAGCCATCCAGAAGCTCAACACCGAGCGGGCGCGGGCCCTCAGCCGCGCATCCGCCAGGGCTCCCGCGCGCTGACCCCGCGGTGAACACCCAGATCGGGCTGGTGCTGGGTGTCCTCGTCGTCACCGGGCTCGCCGCCGGCACCGCGTACCTCTGGCTGCGCCTGGCGCGGGTGGAGGAGGACCGGCGCCGCATCGCCGACGAGCTCAACCGCCGTCTCTCCGAGCTCTTTTCTCTCCAGGAGCTCTCCTACGTCCTGTCCGATTCGCTCCAGCTCGACCGCATCGTGGACCACGTGGTGCGGTACGCCATGCGCTTCCTCGAAGCGCGCGGCGCCCTCGTGGCCCTCACCGGAGAACGGGCCACCGAACCGCTGATCGTCGCCGCGGCGGACGGCACCCTGGCACCCCAGCGCGGCGCCTCCATCCGCCGGTCCGACACCGGCCTCGTGGTCCGCTCCGTGGGACGCGAGCGGCTGGAGCTGGTCCGCAACTCCGGCGGGGGCTCGGTGGTCCTGATCGCGGGGATCAACGCGGACGCCGCGGCGGCCGTGCCGCTCCGGGCCCACGGGGCCGTCGTCGGGACGCTGGTGGTCGCGGATCCGCGGGGGGGGCAGTTCGCCTCGGAGGACCTCCGCCTCATCTCCACCCTGGCGACCCACACCGCCGTCGTGATCGCCAACGCCCGCTTCTTCGATCTGGTCCGCCGCGCGAAGGAGGAGTGGGAGACCGCGTTCGACGCCATGTCGGAAGGCCTGGCGGTGGTGGACGAAGGCGGACGCATCACCCGCGCCAACCGGTCGCTGGCCGCGCTCCTGGGGCGGGAAATCGCCGAGGTCCAGGGGCACGAACTGGCATCATCGCTGCTCGATCACCCCGGCTCCCTGATCGAGTTCATGCAGGTCGCCCGGAACGGGGGACGTCCCGTGCCGCTCATCGCCCGTTCCCGCGTCGGCCGGGCGGTCCGCATCAACGCGGCACGTATGCCCGCCGTCGGCGCGGTCTCGCCTCTGGTGGTGCTGGTAGAGGATGTGACCGAACAGCAGACCATGGAATCCCAGCTGATCCAGAGCGAAAAACTGGCCGCCGTGGGCCAGCTGGTCTCGGGCGTGGCGCACGAGCTCAACAACCCGCTCACGTCCATCGCCGGGCTCTCCGAATTTCTCCTCGAGCAGAAGGAGCTGGGAGAGAATGACCGGGGCCACCTGCGCGTGATTCACGAGCAGGCCGAGCGGGCGGGGCGTATCGTCCGAAATCTTTTGACCTTCGCCCGGAAAGCGCCCGCCGAACGCGAGCGGGTGGACCTCACGGACGTGCTGCAACGGACCCTGCTCCTGATGAGCTACGACCTGCGACTCAAGGATGTGACCCTCGAGAAGGAGTTCGCCTCGCTCCTGCCCGACGTGCTGGGAGACCGGCACGCCCTGCAGCAGGTGGTCCTGAACTTGTTGACCAACGCCGCGCAGGCCGTGTCCGGGAACCCCCCTGACCGGCCCCGCACGGTGCGGGCGTCGACGTGGTTCGACGGCAGAGTGCACCTCCGGATTCAGGATTCCGGTCCGGGGATCTCGGACGAGGTGGCGCGTCAGCTCTTCACGCCCTTCTTCACCACCAAGGAACCCGGTCAGGGCACCGGGCTCGGCCTGTCGATCAGCTACTCCATCGTCGAAGCCCATGGCGGGAAGATCGCGGTGGAGCCCACGCCGGCCGGGGGCGGCGCCTCCTTCCACGTGGATTTCCCGCCCGCCCCGGCGGATACGCCCGCGCGGCTCGATCTCCACCGGACCCCCGCCCCACCCACCCGCTCGTCGAGGGTCTCGCGGTCGTCGAAGAGCTCCCGACCGGTGCGCTCCATTCTCCTGGTCGACGACGATCAGGCGGTCCGCCGGATGGTGCAGGCCCTGTTCGGACGTGAGGGACATGGGGTGGAGGTGGCGCGCAACGGCGAGCACGCGCTGGAGCTGGCCGCCAACCGGACGTTCGATTTGATCATTGCGGACGGACGGTCTGCGTCGAGCGGCAAGCTACTGGTGGAGGAATTGGCGGAGCGGATGCCGCATCTGAAGGCGCGGACGCTGGTGGCGACGGGAGACGTGCGACCCGCGACCGATGAGACCCTGACCCGGCTGGGACTGCGCTACGTGCGCAAGCCCTTCAACCTGCGCGATCTCCGGGACGAAGTGGCGCGCGTGTGGGCGGCCACCGAGTCGTAAGCCTCGGCGGGCCAGCCGAACGTCGAGAGATTCACGGCCCCTCCCGGAGCGAACTTCACACCTTCCCGCAACAGCAGGGCTCGCTGGACCACGGCACCATGATCGGCACCGGAGAGCGAAATCCGGCCCGCCGCGTTGATCACCCGCCACCACGGAACGTCCGAGTCATCCGGGAGTGCCGAAAGCGCCCAGCCGACCTGGCGCGCGGCACCGGGGCGTCCGGCCAGACGTGCCACCACGCCGTACGTCGCGACACGTCCCTTGGGGATGTGACGCACGACGCGATAGATCCGGTGATAGAAGGGGTTCATGCGGCTACGCCTTAGCTTACGCGAAGTACGCCGTCCAGCAAGCCCGCGCCTCCACCCCCCACCATTGACAAAACGTCGTCCAGTGCTCTGCGCTCCCGCGGCCATGCCAGCCGCGTCTTCGCGTCGGCCGGCGGGAGCCATTCGTGCGCATCATGCTCGTCGGAAATGGTGACGCGCGCGTCGGCCGCGACGAACACCGCGAACGCGGGGATCACGGCGAGCACATCGGTGTCGTGCTGATAGAACGCTTCGGTGCGCGAGAGATTGTAGACGGACGCTGGGGTGAGTCCCGTCTCTTCCTTCAGCTCCCGGCGCGACGCCTGGACCGGCGTCTCTCCCGGTTCGATGGTCCCGTGCACGACCTCCCACGCGCCCGCGCGGGTCCGGCCCGGCGCGCGCCGGAGCGCGAGCACCTGCAGCGTCGCCCCGGCGCCCCGGAGTACGAGGGTGTCCACGAACATCACTTTGATGTCGGTCACGGACCGCAAACCCGCTAGTGCCGGCGGCGTCCCAGCACGGCTTCCAGCCGGGCGGAGAGGGCGCGGGCGCGGAAGGGCTTGGTGAGGAAGTCGTCGGCGCCGAGCTCGAAGACGCGCACTTCGTTGTCTTCGTCTCCCTTGGCGGTCAGGACGATCACCGGAATGCCCGCCGTGGCGGGCCGGGAGCGGAGGTGGGACAGAACCCCATAGCCGTCGAGCCCGGGGAGGTTCAGATCGAGGACGACGATGTCCGGTCCCACGCGGTCCACCTGGTCGAGTGCCTGTACGCCGTCGCGCGCCTCCGTCACGTCATAGCCGTCGCGCTCCAGCAGGTCCTTCATCACCTTGCGCAGGGAGTCCTCATCGTCCACCAGCAGCACCTTCAGGGCAGCGGCGCCATGGGTGCCGGTGGCCCGGGGAGGCGGCTCCTCGAGCAGCTCGAAATGGTCGGTGGAGCGTTCCTTCCGCTCCCCCGGCGGGGTGATGACGCCCGCGGGGGAGGGCCGCCCCGCCCCCGAAGCCACCGGGCCTGCCGCCGTGGCCTCCGTGTCCTCTTCCTCTTCTGAAGGGACCTCCACCACGCGGAGCAGCTCGTCGATGGTAGTCTCGCCTTTCAGAACATGTGCGAGCCCCGATTCCCAGAGCGTTTTCATCCCCGAGCGCCGGGCCGCCCCGGCGATCCGGTCGGCGGTCTGCCCGGCCGCGATACGACGCTCCACTTCGGGCCCGACGTTGAGCACCTCGATGATCGAAAACCGTCCCCGGTATCCGGTCATGGCGCAGTCGGGACATCCGGCGGCCCGGTAGAGCGGCGTGCCCAACGGGACCCACTTCTTGAGCCGGTCGGGCGGCGCTTCCATCCACACCTCTTTGCAGGTGGGGCAGAGCTTCCGCATCAGCCGCTGGGCCACCACCCCCCGCAGGGCGGCGGCGATCTTGTACGCCTCGACCCCGATGTCCACCAGCCGGGTGACCGCGTTGGGCGCGTCGTTGGTATGGAGGGTCGAGAGCACCAGGTGGCCGGTGAGGGACGCCTGGGTCGCGATCTGGGCGGTCTCCTTGTCGCGGATTTCGCCGACCAGCACCACGTTCGGGTCCTGGCGGAGAATGGATCGCAACGCTGACGCGAACGTCAGACCCGCCTTCTCCTGCACCTGCACCTGCACGATGCCCTGCATCCGGTACTCGACCGGGTCCTCGACCGTCACGATGTTCACACCTTCGCTCTGGATCTGGCGGATCATCGAGTAGAGCGTCGTGGTCTTCCCGGAACCAGTCGGGCCCGTCACCAGAATGATGCCCTCGTGGTTCTCCAGGAGGTGGTTGATCGCCTCAGCCTCGCCGGCATTCAACCCCAGCATGTCCAGCGACTTGACCGTGGCCCGGGAATCGAGAATGCGGACCACGACCTTCTCGCCCAGCGCAGCGGGGAGCGTGGAGACGCGAAGATCGATGGGCTGTCCGTTCACCGCCACGCGGGCGCGCCCGTCCTGCGGCCGCAACCGGTCGGCGATGTCGAGGGACGACATGATCTTGATGCGCGAAATGAGGGGAAGCCCTGCGGCCCGCGGGATCTTCATCTGTTGCCGCAACACGCCGTCGATGCGGTAACGGACTGCGACGCCCCCTTCTTCCGGCTCGATATGGATGTCCGAGGCCCGGGCGAGGATCCCTTCCTGCAGGATGAGGTCGACCAGCTTGACGACCGGCCGCTGACTCGCCTCCTCCTCGCTGATGCTCAGCTCATCGGGGGACTCTTCGGCCAGGTGAATCAGATCGCCGGACTCATCCATGCCCTCGAGAAGCTTGTCGAGCGTTTTTTCGGGGCGATACATCTCGTCGAGCTTCTCGGCGATCTTGGCCGGCGACAGCAGGAGCATCCGGACTTCACGCCCCGTGGCGAAGGCCAGCGACTTCTCGGCGTCCAGATCGAACGGGTTGGCCGTGGCGACTTCGCAGATCGAATCCGTAATGCGGACCGGCAAGACGCGATAGCGGCGGACCAGCTGCTCCGGCAGGGTGTCTTTGACTTTGGGGTCGACCAGCGCGACGTCGGCGACTTTCATGCGGTAGCGGGCGGACAGCTTCTCCAGAATGCCGTCGTCGGTGACGATGTGCCGGGAGACGATCATCTCCCAGAGGGTCCGCGACGGCTCAGCCTTGGCTCGCAGCTCCTCCAGGAGCTCGGGCGTAATGACCCCCTCGAGGGAGGTCGCCAGCCATTCATCGGGGAACGTGGTGTCAGGCATGTAGGTTACGAAACCTAGCCTGAGGGGAGGCCCCGTCCAGCCCGAAACGCCTCAGAGCAGGCCCCAGAAATCGCGCGTCACATCGAGCGCCAGGTGCAACTTCCGGCTCTCGGCACCATATCCGCCCTCCACCCGGATGAGTCCCAACCACTCGAGCGCCACGCCGAGCGTGACCCGGGTCCCCGGCGTGGCGCGCCAGGGTGTACCGGCGACCTGGGCGCCGGTCCATCCCGCCGCGGCGTACGGCGCGACCACGATGTGCGACGGTGTCCGGGTGTAGGGGGCCGCGGAGAAACTCAGGAAGGGAACCGGGACCCGCCACTCGACGTCGACGAGCGCCGCCCGCCGCCCGCCCCAGGTGCGATAGTCGTCTCCGAGCAACGTGCCCCGCCCGCCCAGCACGAAGGTCCGCTGCGCCGGGAGATGCACCGAGCCGATGCCGACTTCTCCGCGCACGACAACGCGCGTGGCCGCCACGGGCAGGAGCGCCGTGCCGTCTCCGGAGATGCGCCAGTAGCCGTCACCCCCATCCCGGCGCCCCCCCTCGATGGAAAGGCCGCCCGCCAGATCGTGACGGATGCTCTCCCCCAACCCGGCCGCGCGGCGCCGCACGCTTATCCCGGCGACATCGACGTAAGACGTCCCGAGGGGCGGGTTGGGTGCGTACCCGCCGCCGGCGGGCCAGCCGGCGACCGGGAGGGAACCGATGCGCTCCCGTCCGACCGACGTACTCCAGTCACCCTGTGTCCCTACGCCGCGCCGGAAGGCGAGGGTGCCGCCGTCGGCGAGGTAGTAATCCCCGTAGTCCCGCCCCCACTCCTGCGTGTTGATCGAATTGAAGAGTGGTGAGATCACGGGGCGGTCGGAGATGTCCCGCACGTCACGGTAGCCGGACAGCGTGAGCGCGCCCCCGGGGGTATTCCATTCCACTTCCCCGCGCCCTTTGACACGATGATCTCCGAAGCCGTAGCTCGACCGCACCCGGGCTTCCACCGCGCCACCCAGTTGCTGGGTGACGCCGGCGCCGACGGTCAGGCCCTCGACCCGGTTCACGTGCAGGAGGTCCGAGAGGGAGCGGACACCCAGACGCGTCGGCGAGAGACCGGTCAGCAGGTGGGCGCCCGCGATGCGCGCGGCCTCCGCTCGCAGGCGGTTCAGGTCGTCCGAGCGAGCCGGGGTCTGGAGCGAGCCCATCGCCTGGGCCAGCGTGTTGGGCCACGGGAACGAATCGAGCTCGACCTGGGGCAGCGCGGAGATCTCTTCCCCTGCGAACCAGGTGTCAGCCAGTCCGAGATTGAAGGCGTAGTCGCCGATCTCCCAGCGGCCGCGGATGATGCCCCGAGCCGAAAAGTCGAGCCACGTGACCCGTCGGCGGATCTCGATTTCCTGGCGGAAGGGGAGCCAAAAGCGGCCATCCCAGAGGGCTTGGTCCAACACGACGCTGACGTCCTCGAGCTCGGGATCCCGGTAGGAGGCCGGCGTGAAGTCGAAGGTCATCCGCACCAGCGCCGCGGTGGCCACGTCCAGGTAGAGGGTGCCGACGATCCGCGGCGCAGAGAAATCCTTGGGTCGCACGCGGAGCGCCACCACGCGGACCGTGCGTCCCGGCATGGTCACCATCTGGGTGTCGCCGAGCGCGTAGTCGTAGTCGAGCTGGGCGCCGGGGGACAGGGGGTGCGGCACGTCCTGGACCTCGTCCCCCTCACCGAGCCTGATGGCGCGGCCGAAGTTGTTCTGAATGATGCCGAGGTGATCGCGGTGGTAGTTGATGTCGGTCGGCAGCTGCGCCGCGTTGCGCCACCCTACAATCCGCTGCTTGCTGGCCCCCGGGGCCTTCCAGTACAATTCCAGTTCGAGCTGATCGGTCTTGATCAACCGCGGTGAGTCGTTCAACCCGTCCCCGAACTGCCCGAGAAAGAACACGAACCCGTGCCCATGCGCCTTGTAGTCGTGCAGTGCGGTATCGGCGGTGGTGGCGCCGCGGCGGCGGATGCCGCGGGTCACGAGCGCCAACGCGGACGGGGCGTTCCAATCCTGGGCCTGGGCGGCGAGCGGGAGCGGAGCTCCCACCAGCGCCAGCAGCAGCAGCAGCGCGCGCATCGCCGCGTAATGTACGCGCTCCTCCTGAGCCTCGCGGCCTGTCATTCGAGCACCGGGCCCCTGAACGTCATCCACCGCAAGGATCTCCTGGCGCTCGCGCGCTCCGATTCGGCCGATCCGCTGGACCGGTCCCTGATCTTCCAGAACAACAAGACGGTCTCGATCACCTGGACCAACAACGACGGGGCCCACTCGACCTTCGCCGTCTTTCATTTCTATCTTCAGAGCGTTCGCTCGCGGAACGACACTATTCTGGCCGATACATCCACGGTGATGATGAACGCCTCCGCAACCTCGGGGGTCTTCGGCTTCACCCTTTTGCCGACCGCCATCACGTTCAACATCGCGGGCTCGCCGACCATCGACGTGTCCTACGCCAACTTCGCCGACTTCAGCGTCATCGACTCGGCGCCCTCCAAGTACCCCAATCCCACCGCGTTCGCTCAGGCCCTGAAGCTCTACTACGAGTACGCTCCCGATCAGTGGCGGGCCCTGAACACCGGGAACGCCGCCAATGTGGCATCGTCGGCGCTGTCACAGCCCGGCACGTACCTCCTCGCCGCGCCGAAATGAGTGACGCCCGGAACGATTTCCTGACCCGCGCGGCAGCGGGGGGCATGGTCCCGTTCGTCCGCGAAGTGCTGCTGGACGCGGACACGCCCGTGGCGGCATACGCCAAGATCGCGTCCGGCCCCTTCGGCTTCCTCCTCGAATCCCTGGTGGGCGGTGAGCGGTGGGCCCGCTACACGTTCCTGGGCGCCGAGCCCCGCGAGGTGTGGCGGTACCGGGGCCGGTCCGTGGAACGTTGGACCAAGCAGGAGGGCTGGGCCTCCCAGGGGACGGTGGACGCGCCGCTGGAGCACCTCGCCGGCCTCCTGCGTCACGTTCCCGCGGTCGAGGCCCCCGGGCTGCCGCGGTTCACCGGTGGGGCGGTGGGATACCTGGGGTACGATCTCATTCGCAGCGTGGAGCGCTTGCCCCACCCGCCGCGGAACACCGTCGGGGTCTCGGACGCGGTGCTGATGATCGCCGACACGGTGGTGATCCTCGACAACCTCTATGGCCGCGCCTCCATCGTCGCCACCGTGGACGTGCCGCCGGGCGCGCCGGCGCGCGAGCGCGAGCGGCTGGCCGATGACGCCGAGACCCGCGTCAACGCCCTAGTGGCGCGGCTGGAGAAACCGCACGCCCTGCCCCCGCTCCGGATGCCGGCCCACCCGGCGCCGGTGCCGACCACCTCGAGCTACCCGGCGGAGCGCTTCGAAGCGGACGTCGGCAGGATTCTCGAGCACATCAAAGCGGGGGACGCATTTCAGGTGGTGCTGTCCCGCGCGCAGGAGGCGGCGGGCCCGGTCGATCCCCTGCGGCTGTACCGCTACCTCCGCGCCCTGAACCCTGCTCCCTATCTCTTTTTCCTCCAGCTCGATGACTGCGCGCTCGTGGGCTCGTCGCCGGAGACGCTGGTGCGCGTCGAGAGCGGCGAGGTCACGGTGCGGCCCATCGCGGGCACGGCGCCGCGGGGCGCGACGCCGCTCGAGGACGAGCGGCTGGGTGCCGCGCTGGCCGACGACCCGAAAGAGCGGGCGGAGCACCTCATGCTCGTGGACCTGTCGCGAAACGACGTGGGACGGGTCGCGGCGTACGGCACGGTACGGGTGACCAACCTGATGGTGCTCGAGCGGTACTCGCACGTGCAGCATCTGGTGAGCGAAGTGCGCGGCAAGTTGCGCACCGGCTACGACGCACTCGACGCCCTCCGGGCCTGCTTCCCCCACGGCACCGTCACGGGAGCACCGAAAGTGCGGGCGATGGAGATCATCGACGAGTTGGAGCCCGAGGCCCGCGGCCCCTACGCCGGCGCGGTCGGGTACATCGGCTGGGGTGCGAAGAGCCTGGACACGGCCATCGCCATTCGCGCCGCGCTGGTCCTGAAGGACCGGGTCGTGGTGCGGGCGGGGGCCGGGATCGTGGCCGATTCCGTTCCGGGACGAGAGTTCGCGGAGACCGAACACAAGGCACAGGCGGTCCTGAAGGCCCTCGCCCTCGCGCGGGCCCAAGGCCAGGGATAGTTTCCGCATCGTGTTCAAGCTGCTGAGCATATCCGGGGAGCAGTCCATCGACCTGGGCGCGGGGAAGACGCTCGTCGTCGGCCGCGCCGTCACTTCGGACATCCCCATCTACGATCCCACCATCTCCCGCCGTCACGCCGAAATCACCCTCACGGACGCCGGAGTCCGTATCAAGGACCTGGGCAGCTCGAACGGCACGTTCCTGAACGGCGCCAAGGTCACGGACGGAGACGCGGCCGAGAACGACGTGGTGACGTTCGGGAAGGTGGCCTTCAAGGTCGTGCCGATCACGCCGCCGGCGCGCGCCGCGGTGACCACCCCCGCGCCGCCGAGCGCCAACCAGGGCACCAAGGGGTCGGGCGTTCCGGGCGGCACCATCGTGCGCGCCCTTCCCATGTCGCCCTCGGGGAACGTGCCGGCCATCAAGGAGATCGGCCCGTCGGGGGGGCACCTCAAGGTCGACGCGAAAGACCTCTACGAGCGCCAGTCGCAAAAGCTGAAACTGCTCCTCGACATTTCACAGGAGCTGTCCAAGCAGCAGGACCTGGACCGCGTGCTGGAGAAAGTGGTGGACCTCACCTTCCAGGTGATGAGCGTGGACCGCGTGTCCATTCTGCTGCTCGACGCCAAGACCAACGAGCTGGTGCCGCGGATCTCCCGGGCCCGCACGGGGGACGCCCAGGCCGCGAAGATGGTCCCGCAATCCATCGCCCGGAAAGTGGTCGAGGACCGCGTGGCCATCCTGTCCGACAACACCGCGGCCGACGATCGCTTCAAGGGCAAGTCGATCGTGATTCAGAGCGTACGCAGCGCCATGTGCACGCCGCTCCTGTCCAACGACCAGAAGGTCCTGGGCATCCTGTACGTCGACAACCAGACCGCCATCCACTCGTTCCAGGACGAGGACCTCGACTTCCTCATGGCGTTCGGCGGGTTAACGGCGTTCTCCATCGAGCGCTCCCAGCTGGCCGACCGCCTCCGCCGCGAGGCGCTGGTCCTCTCGAACTTCCAGCGCTACTTCGCGCCCAACGTCGCCGCCCAGATCGTCCAGCAGGAGGGCGCGGTCCAGCTCGGCGGCGCCAAGCGGCCGGTGGTGATCTTCTTTTCGGACATCCGCGGCTTCACGCCCATGTCGGAAACGATGAGCCCGGACGACGTCGCCAACCTGCTCACCGAGTACTTCACCGAAATGGTGGAGATCGTGTTCGAGCACTCCGGCTCGCTCGACAAGTTCATGGGCGACGCGATCATGGCGCTCTGGGGCGCCCCCATCGCGCACGAGGACGACGCCGACCGGGCCATGAAGTGCGCCCTGGATCAGCTGGCCGCGCTCGAGAAGATGAACGTGAAGTGGAAAGAGAAGGGGCGTCCCGACATCAAGATCGGCGTCGGGATCAACTTCGGTGAAGTGTTCGCCGGCAACTTCGGATCGGACCGCCGGCTCGAGTATACGGTGATCGGGGACGCGGTGAACACGGCGAGCCGGCTCTGCTCCAACGCCGGCCTCAACGAAATCCTCATCTCCGAAGCGTTCTACAAAGCCCTGAAGCACCCCCCCAAAGTCGAAGCCCTGGAGCCGATGCAGGTGAAGGGCAAGACGAAGAAGGTCCCGGTCTACCGGGTGAAGCGGTAAGGCCTGCCGAACCGCTCCAGCAAGTCGAGCACCAACCGCAGCGGCAGTCCCATCACACCGAAGAAGTCCCCCCGGATCCCCTCGATCAGCGCCGCGCCCTTTCCCTGGATGGCGTAAGCCCCCGCTTTGTCCATCGGTTCCCCGGTGGCGACGTAGTCCGCAATGAGGTCGCCGGAGAAAGGCCGGAAGGTGACGTCCGAGACGTCGAGCGCCGTTTCCACCCGGTCGCCCTGGGCCAGCGCCACGCCCGTGTAGACCTGGTGCGTGCGGCCCGCCAGACGTCCGAGCATGGCCACCGCCTCCGCCACCGTCGCCGGCTTGGCGAACAGCTCGGTTCCCAGAACCACGGTGGTATCCGCGGCGAGCACCAACGCCTGAGGCTCCCGGCCGGACACGGCACACGCTTTCTCGCGGGCCAGCCGGACCACGTAGTCGGCGGGCGCTTCCCCGTCGCGGCGGGTCTCGTCGACGTCGGGCGGCACCACGCGGTGCTCCAGGCCGAGCATTTCCAGAAGCTGGCGGCGGCGGGGGGAGCCGGAGGCCAGGATCAACGCCTCGCGGGGAGTCACTTTTCGAGCATGAGGGTGACGGGACCGTCGTTCACCAGCTCGACGTCCATCTGCGCCTGGAACTGTCCGGTCGCGATGGGAATCCCGGCGGCGCGCTCTTTCATGATCACGACAAACTGGTCGTAGAGCGCGCGCGCCTGCTCGGGGGGCGCCGCGTCGATGAACGACGGCCGCCGGCCCTTGCTCGCATCGCCATAGAGGGTGAATTGGGAGACCACCAGCACGCCGCCGTTCACGTCGGCGAGGGCAAGATTCATCTTGTCCTGCGTATCGGAGAACACCCGCAGCTGGAGGATCTTGTCGGCCATCCAGCCCAGGGTCTCCTCCGTGTCGTGTGGCGCGAAGCCCACCAGGGCCACGAACCCCCGCCCGACCTCCCCCACCGTCTCCCCCGCCACGCGGACCTGGGCGCGCGAGACGCGCTGGAGGACGACCCTCACTCGACGGTCACGCTCTTGGCGAGGTTCCTGGGCTGATCCACGTTGCAGCCCCGCCGGACCGCGATGTAGTACGCGAGCAGCTGGAGCGGCAAGACGGAGAGGATGGGGGAAAAGATATCCAGCGTTTCGGGAATCTCGATCTTGTGGTCGGCGAGCTTGGCCACGCCGGTGTCCCCCTCGGTGACCACCGCGATCACCCGGCCTCCGCGGGCCTTCACCTCTTCGATGTTGCTCACGACTTTCTGGTAGACCGCATCCCGCGGCGCGACGAAGACCACCGGCATCAGATCGTCGATGAGGGCGATGGGGCCGTGTTTCATCTCCGCCGCCGGATATCCCTCGGCGTGGATGTAGGAGATTTCCTTGAGCTTGAGCGCCCCTTCGAGCGCCACCGGGAAATTGTACCCCCGCCCCAGGTAGAGCACGTTCTGCGCCCGTTGCAGCCGCTCGGCCAGCTGCTCCACCTGCGGCGCCTTGGCCAGCACCCGCTCCACCAGCTCGGGCAGCTTCGCCAGCGCCTTGACCACTTCACGCCCCTGGAGAATCGACAGCGCGCGGAGTCGGCCCAGCTTGAGCGTCAGGAGCGCGAGTGCCGCGA
>DATBCM010000401.1:0-3216 GCA_036270455.1 Gemmatimonadales bacterium
CTCCCGGAACCGGGTCACGATCAGGAGCGAATAGTCGATCCCGACCCCGAGCCCCACCATGCTCGTGATCGTCAGCGCGAAGACGGACATGGTCTGAAACTGGGCCACGATGGTGATCAGCCCGAGGGCGATCGTGATCGCGAGGACGCCGACGATGATCGGGAGGGTCGCCGCCACCAGGGCCCCGAAGGCGGCCACCAGCACCACCAGGGAGATCGGCACGGCCAGGTGCTCGCCGCGCTGCGTGTCTTCCGCCGAGATGGTGCGAATGTCGTAGTCGAGCGCGGGATCGCCGGTGAGCTTCACGTCGAACGCGCCGGCGTCGGGAATGGCGGCGAGAGTGGCCGCCAGCGTGGCCCGGATGTCCGGCACGAAGTTGTTCTTGATGTTGTCGGTCTCGGCGGTCTCCATCGCCGCGATGAGGAACGTCGTGTGACGGTCCTTGCTGACGAAGCTCGATTCTCCGAGGGACTGCGCCGAGACGATCTGCTTGATGTAGTGCTTGCGGGACAGGACTGCGCTGAGGGAGTCGAGCATGCGGACGAACCGGGGATGGCTCACCGGCACCGGGCCGCGGACCACGACGGCGACGTACTCGGCGATAGGATTCGGCAGCGCCGCCTTGAGAGCCTCACCGGCCCGGAAGGACTCGGTGGATTCGTCGGAGCCCCCGCGGACCGCCAGGGCGTCCTGCACCCGCGCCGCGTTGGGCGCGAGCACCGCCGCCACCAGGGCCCAGGCGAGAAGCACCCACCAGCGGCGGCGGATCAACATCCTGGCGGGGAGAGTTATCACGGGCGAGAGCGCATAGACCGAGGACAATCATAGAGAGACTCCTAGGCCGAAGCTAGCGGCGCGCGTGCGCGCGCGGACATATTGCGCCCATGGCTGACCGGCGTCCCTCGCCCGTTCTCATCGTCGCATTCGCCATCGTCGCGATGGTGGTCTGGCGCGCCGTGGCCCGTCACGGGCCTTCCCAGGCGCGGATGCCGGCGCGGCCGGCGCCCTCAGGGCCGGTCCGGCATGCGCGGGATTCTCTCGGCGCTCAGGTCACCGCCCATCCGGACTCGGCGCGGGACACCACCGCCAGCGCTCCGGTCTCACCCATGGACACGGTAGTGATGAACGAGCCGCAGGGGTACTACGATCAACTGGCCCGGGCGCAGATGCGCCGCCAGATCCGGGCCAGCGCCGGCATCACCTATCTGAACGACATCGTGGCCGAGAGCTCGGACTCGGCGCTCCACCGCTGGGATCACCGGTACCGGGACCCGGTCCGGATCTATGTCACGACCGACACCGTCGAGAATTTTCAGCCCGCCTTCCTGGACGCCGTGCGGGCGGCGCTGGCACGCTGGGATCAGCTGCAGCTGCCGGTGCGCTGGGAATACGTCGACGACTCGAGCCGCGCCGAGGTCGTGTTCCGGTGGCGCCGGCAGTTCGACATCGACCGCACCGGGCAGACCGACCTCACCTGGGACCGCGACGGCCACGTGCTGTCCGCAGTCGTCACCATCGCTACCTTCGATCCGTCGAACCATCCCATGGGCGTCGAGGATGTCCGCGTCGTCGCCCTCCACGAAGTCGGTCACATGCTCGGACTCAACCACTCGAGCGATTCGACCGACATCATGTTCGGACACACCATGGCGCGGGACCTCTCCCTGCGGGACGAACGGACCGCGCAGCTGTTGTACGAGCTGAACCCGGGGAGCGTCCGGTGAGCCGCGGACCCCTCCCGCTCCTGGCGGGCTCGTCAGCTGATCCGGGTCCAACCCTCGCCGACCGCCTGGACCGCCGGACCATGCCTGCCACGCTCGTGCTCCCGGAGGCGGACGGAGCGTTGCGTTGCGTCGCCTGCGGGCACCGCTGTCTCGTGCGGCCCGGCCGTCGCGGGATCTGCAAGGTCCGGTTCAACCGGGATGGGGAGCTGCGTGTGCCCGCGGGGTACGTCGCCGCCCTGCAATGCGATCCCACGGAGAAGAAACCGTTCTTCCATTGTCTTCCCGGCTCGGACACGCTGACCTTCGGCATGCTGGGGTGTGACTTCCACTGCGGCTATTGCCAGAACTGGCTGACGTCCCAGGCCCTGCGCGACCCCACGGCGGGCGTGCCGCCTACCGCGGTCAGCGCGGAGGCGCTGGTGGAGCTCGCACTCCGGCACGGCGCGCGGGTGGTGGGCTCGTCGTACAACGAACCGTTGATCACGGCGGAGTGGGCGGTGGAGGTCTTCCGGCTGGCCCGGGCCCGGGGCCTCCGTACGGCCTTCATCTCCAATGGCAATGCGACGGCTGAGGCGCTCGACTTCCTTCGTCCCTGGACCGATTGCTACAAAGTGGACCTCAAGGCCATGGATGCGGCGCGGTACCGGGAGCTGGGCGGCGTACTGGACCACGTGACCGAAACCATCGGAGCGGCGAAGGCCCGCGGCTTCTGGGTGGAAGTGGTCACCCTGATCGTGCCCGGGTTCAACGACGACCGGCCCCAGCTGACCCGTGCGGCGGAGCTCATCGCGTCGGTCTCTCCGGACATTCCGTGGCACGTGACGGCGTTTCACCCCGATTACCGGATGACCGACCCCGCTGCCACGCCCACCGAATCGCTGATCGAAGCCTGCGAGATCGGTACGGCCGCGGGTCTCCGGTTCGTGTATGCCGGCAACCGGCCTGGAGCCGTCGGGCGCTGGGAGAACACCTACTGTCCGGACTGCGGAGACCTCTTGATCGAGCGGCGCGGGTACACGATCGAGGTCCAGCGCGTCGGCGCCGACGGCCGCTGTCCTTCCTGCGCTCGCTCCATCCCCGGAATCTGGGCCTAGTGATTCTTCTCATCGCCGTGATCCTCGCCGGTCAATCTCCGGCGAGCCAATACGATTCCATCGTGATGTCGGGGATCCGGCAGGGCGCCTATCCGGGAGCCGTGGTGGTCATCGGTGGCCACGACAACATCCTTTATGAAAAGGGCTACGGGCATCTGACCTGGTCGCCGAGTGCGCCGGCGGATCGACCGGATTCCACGCTCTTCGATCTTGCGTCGCTCACCAAGGCGGTGGCGACCACGACGGCGGCCATGATCCTGGTGGACCGGGGCAAGCTCAAACTCGACGTTCCGGTCGCTACGTACCTGCCCGAGTTCAATGGAAAAGGCACCGCCGCCGTCACCGTCCGCATGCTGCTGACCCACACGTCGGGGCTGCGGGGAGACCTGCCGGTCCCG
>DATBCM010000402.1:0-4604 GCA_036270455.1 Gemmatimonadales bacterium
CTTATCGGAGATGGCACGCTCGGCGTCGAGTTGAGCCTCCTTGGCGCGACGGCCTTGCTGAGCGGACACGATGTCCGCATTCGCCTGAGCCTCGGCCGCCGACTGCCGGCGTCGCGCATCCGCGACCTCGGACTGCACGACCTTGATGTTCAGAGAATTGAAGATCAGGCCGAGGTCCGTCAGCTCTCGAGAGCACGCCTTCCGGATGATCACGGACAGTGGGTCGTCGTCGTCTTCCACCCCTCCAGCCGCGACCAGGTCGGTCCCCGTCGTGATCGGTGCGGGGAGATTCGCGCCGGCTTCCGGATGGCCCGCGGTCTTGGCCGAGAAGAGCTGATCGTGGGTGAGGAGGTTGATGGCGCGACGCCCCGAGCTCGAGAGCAGATCGGTGAGGGTACTGAGTTGATCGCCGTCCGACTTGGAAAAGAACCGGTTCGCGGCGGTCTTGATGAGGACGTCGGTGTCACCCACCGAGACGATGGCGCTCGCCAGCACCCGCACCTTGATAGGGCGCGGCGTCCCCCCCGTGTCCAGGTCCGCCGTCTGGTCGGTGATGTCCAGATCGACGTTGATCACTTTGGACGAGAGCGTCGTGCCCGTGGTGAGGAGCGGGATCTCCTTGGACTTCCCCGGACCGCGGTAGGTGACGGTGGCCCCGTGGATCCAGCTCACGAGCCGGATCTCGCCGGCCGAGACGTCCCGGAGAAAGGTGGCCACGATGAGCGTGATGACCACCAGCACGCCGACCACCACCCCGCCGATCACCATCCAGTTCTGCATTTGGAGCTCCTGTGGGAGACCTTAGTCCTGCGTGCGACTCACGACCAAGCGGTGCCGGGCACTGTCTACATCCTTGACGAACAACGTGTCGCCCGCGCGCACCCTTGGCCCCGAGCGATCCTCGGGCGTCAGGGTGCCGAGCAACTGAACAATCTGACCGTTGAGCTCGACCGAGACCAGGCCCTGCCCCTGGGCGTCGAAGCCTGTCACTACCTGCACTTCATCGCCCAGCGTCGCCTCGAGACTCAGCGCCGGTTCGGACGCGAACTTGGATAGAAGATTGAAGAGGGGGCGGACCAGGATGCTCTCGAAGACCACGCCACCCACGCTGGCGAACGCGATGAGGACGCCTCCGCCGAAGACGCTCTTCAATAGGAATCCGGTCGCTCCGAACCCCAGAATGAGGCTGAACGCCACGCGCGGCGAGAGGATGGTGAGAAACGCGCGGGACACGCGCGCGATACCCACAGTGATCCCGTGAGGATGGGCCTGCTGGGCCCCATGCTGCATCGCGTGGCCCTTGCCCCCGCCCTTCACCATGCCGTGGTGGTGACCATGGCCGTGCCCGTGCCCGATGTGGCCACCGGGGTGCAAACGATGTCCCAATCCCGAAGCGCCCATGACTAGGAGGCCGAGGCCTCCGAGGGCGAACGCGAACGTATAGGGGTCCATGTGGGGGGAATAGTACAGGCTTTGGGGTGGGTGTGAATCAGGGTGGAAAAGCCACCACTTTTCCGTTACCTGAGCGTGTCGAGCTGCTCCGGCGCAGGCTCGGCGCAGCAGAACCAGGACTCGGTCAAGCGGGGCACCGAGGTCTCGCTTGCCGTTGTCGGACGCGGGGATACGGGCTTTCCGTCACGAATCGTGACCGCCGCAGCCCGGATCCTTTCCACAATTACCTCGGGCGCGGCCGCCTCACTGTTGCCCTGCTCCATCAGTTTCGTCACGGTCCGAAAAAGGGCGTCCATCCGGGGATCCGGATGGGTCCAACTGTACCCGAGGCGCGCGGGTTCGAGGGGACCGAGGAAGGGCTGGATAGCTCCGCGTTCGAGGAGTCCCGACCCCGGGGGGATGAGGAGCCGGATGGTCAGCTGAATCGGATCGATCTGCCGGGTCAGGCCCTGCTCGGCCACGAATTCCACGAGCTCTACATACTCGTCCAGCGTGGTCCACGGCGTGAATGCGACGAGTGAGGGTCGCACCGTCAGCCCCACTTCGCGAGTCAGCCGGAGCACCTCGAACACGTCGGCCCGGGTGTGCCCCTTCTCGAGGTGTTGGAGCACGGCGTCGCTCAGGGATTCAACCGCCGATACCACGAAGAGTGCGCCTGCGCCTACCAGCTCCGGCAGCAGCGCACGATGTCGCAGCAGATGCTCCACCTTCGCCGTGAAATCGAACGTCACATTGGGGAATTCCCGGTGCAGTGCCTGGGCCAGCTTGCGGGCGTGGCCCGGTCCATTCAGGAAATCGGGATCGCCGAAGGTGATGTGCCCCGCGCCGAGGTCCACCTGCGCCCGAATGTCGGCAAGGACCGTCTCCACGGGGACAACGAAAAAGCGGCCGTCATAGACCGGAGGGATGGGGCAATGGCGGCAGAGGTGCAGACAGCCGCGGCTTCCCTCGACGTATCCCGCCGGCACGCGGCGTCCCTGATGGTCCAGCATGACATACTGATCGAGTGACGGCAGGTCCGCTCGATATGGCACCGGGAAGTCGAGCCGACGGAGCACCGGCCCCTCCACTCCCGCCCCGTGACCCGTCAGGCGTTCGACCAGCGCTTCCTCGCTTTCCCCCGCGAGCACCCAGTCGGCGACACCGCCGAGGAGGTACTCGCGATTGAGCCAGGCGTAGTGCCCGAAGAATCCGATCTGGACGCCGGGATGCAGCCGGCGAGCCTGGGCAGCGGCCTCGACTCCCACCCGGAGCGCGGTGTGCATGGGCACCGAGAAGGCGATCACCTCGGCGTGGCGTACCATGTCCGGGATCAGCGCCCCCTGCGCGAGATCGAGCTGCGCCGGCTCGAGGCCGGCACGACGGAGGAAGGCCGCGGCCTGTGACGTAGCCAGCGGCTGGTGTCCCAACTCGTAGCAGGAGACGAGGAGCACGGCCCCGGGAGTCGCGATCATTGGGATTTCACGAACCGGAGGAGAAAGGCGGCGCCCAGGCACCCGACCGCTCCCCACACGAGTCCCAGGCGATGCACGCTCATCCCCACGAGTCCCAGGAGGAGCCCGGCGCCTCCCAGTGCCGCCTTGATATGGAAGACCCGCCCCGGCCCCGGCCGGGGTGGCAGCTCACTCGATGACGAGGGTGAAGTCATTCGGTCCCCCGAACGCGAGTGCGCCGTGATACCCTGCGAGGATGGCGTTCATCAACTCGGTGTTGGTGCTCTGGAACTCGACGCCCAGCAGCGACTGACCCGGTGACAGGGGATTGCCCTGCGGTGTCCCGAGGAGCGCCCACTTGTACTGGACGTCTTGATACTGGAACTGGAAGCCCTTGGGCAGGGACTGCACGAACCACGGCGGGACCTGCCCGAAGTTCCCACTGGGCGGGAAGCTGTCGTGGGACGCGTACACGTCGTAGGCCGCGCCGCGGATGACATCGAAGTCGGCGAGGACCTTGGCGGCATTGGCCCGGACCTTCACCACGCGTAAAAGCGGAATGGCGATGTTGGCCAGAATACCGATGATGATGAGCGTGATCAGCAGCTCGATGATGGTGAAGCCGCTACGGCGACTCACCTCTTCCTCCGCTGCAGCGCCTGGTAGGCGGTGGCGAATGGCGCGAGCGGATCTCCGTGGCGGTACGTGACGGTCAGGGAATCGAGCCGGACGACGATACTCCACGTGGTGTCCGCCACCGCGTAGTGCAGGCCCTGCCAGTCCACACCCACCTGCGTCAGGTTCGCGGGGTAGGCGCCGTGCGATGCCCGGTAGGCTTCGATGGCTTGCGCCGCGATGTAGATCCGGAACCTGGTCGACGCTGCCTCGTCCGCAGCCGTCAGGGTGGACTTGGGCGGGCCCGCGGTGAAGACGTTCCAGGCGGTCAGTCCGAGCAACACCGGCGTGAGCCCCAGCAGGAGCGGCAGCGTGCTCTTCCGCTTCTTCCGGGCCTTTTCGACGTCGGCCTTGAGCTGTTTGGCATCGTCCACCTTCTGCTGGACGATGCTCTTCACCAGATCGGCCGCGGCCTTGGGCTGCGTGAACCCGCGTTGGCGTTCGGTCATTTCTTGAGGAACCGGGCGATGGACGCCCGGAAGTCGGCGGTGGCCCGGCTCGCCGCGTTGACGTCGGCCGAGAGCCTGATCCCCGCCTCGAACGTGAGGCCATCCAGCTGATAGAATTGCCGCTTGGTGAACGCGAGCGCCGTGCTGCTCGAGTCCGCGATGGTCCGCAGGAGGTCTCCCACCTGCTCCTCGAAGTCCGAATCATCGTACACGCGCGAGACCAGCCCCACCCCGTGCGCTTCCGCCGCGTTGAGGAGGTGTCCCGTGGCGGCCAGATCGAAGGCGACCTTTTCACCTACGGCACGCTTCAGCATGTTCATCACCAGTGCCGGCACGAATCCCCGCTGCACTTCCGGATAGCCAAACTGCGCGGTTTCCGATGCCAGCACCAGATCGCACGCGGTCGCGAGACCACAGCCGCCGGCGAGGGCGCGCCCCTGCACCACCGCGACGACCGGCTTGGGGAGCGCGCGCATGCGAATGAACAAGTCACCGAACCGCAGGGCTGCGGCGCGGTTCTGCTCCACGGTCTGATCCGCCGAGGCGAGGAGCTCGTTCAGGTCCATCCCGGCGCAGAAGTCCTTCCCGGCGCCGC
>DATBCM010000403.1:0-2086 GCA_036270455.1 Gemmatimonadales bacterium
CCCTTGAGCCGGACGCGGGTGCCGTCCTCCGTTCCCGGCTCGACGGTGATAGGGACGCATTCCCTCCGAGCCCTGTCCCGCGCCGCGGCAGGTGGGACAGGGCTCGGAGGGAATGCGTCCCTTCCCGCGGCACACCGGACAGGGCCGGCTCACCGCGAATCCGCCCTGCCCGAAGCTGATGGTTCCCCGTCCCTTGCACTCCGGGCAGGTGACGACCGTCGATCCCGGCGCGCCACCCTTCCCGCCGCAGGTCGGACAGACCTCCGCCATCGGCAGCGTCACCGGCACCCGGCCGCCCAGTGCGGCCACGCGGAAGGGGATGTGCAGCGCGGTCTCGACCGTTTCATCACCTTCTTCGCGCGCCCCCCCGCCGGCGCGCCCGCCGAAGATCGAGGAGAACAAGTCACCCAGACCCCCGAAGGAGCCAAGGTTCGACAGGTCGATGCCTTCATCGGTGGTGGGACCGCCGGGCCCGGAACGTGGGCCGCGCGCTCCGGCGAACGCACCGTACCGGCGGAGGGTGTCGTACTTCTTCCGCTTCTCCGGATCGGAAAGCACGTCGTGCGCTTCGTTGATCTCCTTGAAGCGATCAGCGGCCTGCGGATTGTTGTGATTGCGGTCGGGATGGTACTGCTTGGCCAACCGCCTGAACGCCTTTTTCACGTCGTCGGTGGCGGCCGCTTCCGGCACTCCCAGCACTTCGTAATAGTCGCGCGGGGCAGCCATCAGGACGGTTCACCCTTCCAGGAGCGCACCATCACCCGGGCGGGACGGATGAGGGTGTCCCCCATCCGGTACCCGGCCTGGAGGACCGCTCCCACCGTGTGATCCTCCTCGGCGGCGGCGGCGGGACCCATGGTGACCGCTTCGTGGAATGCGGGATCGAACGGCACGCCCGTCTGATCGATCCGGACCAGGCCCACCGCATCCAGCGCCTTCCAGAACTTTCTTTTCACCAGCTCGACGCCGTCATGCAGGGTCTTCGTATCGGTCGTCGTCTGATCGACGTCGGCGAACCGGTTCAAGTCATCGAGCCCGTCCACGAGGCGCTCGATGAGCTCGCCCTGCGCTTTGGCCCAGACCTCCAGGCGCTCCTTGGCGGTCCGCTTCCGGAAGTTCTCGAACTCCGCGACGCTGCGGAGATACTTGTCCTTCAGCGCCGCCAGCTCCTCTTCCACCCGTTGCAGGGCGGCTTCTGGGAGCTCGACGGGAAGCGGGTTTTCCGGTGTCTCGTTGGTTTCGGTCATCAGGCCTCGGAGGAGCGGGGAGGGCAAATGGCGTGCCCTGCACCCCCGCCGAATTGGCATGTCTGGTGGCCGCAAAATAGCACTACGACGAGGCCCTTGGGGTGGTTCCAGCCAGAAAGGTCAGCACGTCGGCCAGCACGTGATCGCGTTGCGGGTCGTGCAGGGCCTCGTGGTACATCTCAGGATACCAACGGATCTGCACCTCCCCATGCAGGCCATCGGCGAACGCACGGGCCATCTCGGCGTCTACGATCCGGTCCTCGCCGGTCAAGAGGAACTGCACGGGCCCGTCGATCCGGTGCGCGTCGGCAGCCACGGCGCGCTGAGCCCATTGGATCTCCTTCCAGGCCCCGGCCGTCATCCGGTTGTGGACGAGTGGATCGGAGCGATACGCCGCGCACACGGCGGGATCGCGGCACAGCATTTCGGTGTCGATCCCCGTCGGCAGCGACACGGTCGGCGCGAGATCGGCCAGGAGTCGTCCGGCCAGGAGCTTGAGGGGATTCACGGAGAATCCCAGCCCCAGGAACGGCGAGGCCACGACGCTTGCCATGACAGGTTCGAGCGGCTGGGTCTCGAGGTAGCGCAGCACCACGAGCCCGCCGAACGAGTGACCGAGAAATACCTGGGGCGCAGCCGTCCGCACCCGCACCACGCGGCGAAAGGCGTGAAGGTCCCCCAGGAGCTGGCTGAACCTCGAGAGGTGACCGCGGCGTCCCGCGGAGCGCCCGTGCCCGCGCAGATCCAGGAGGTAGGCTGAGTACCCCTTCTGCTTCAGCGCGTCGGCGGTCTCGGTCCAGCGTCCGCCGTGGTCGGACCAGCCGTGGATGACGAGGACG
>DATBCM010000404.1:0-2833 GCA_036270455.1 Gemmatimonadales bacterium
TCGAGGCTCGACGGTTACTTCCCGGCGAGATCCTTCACCGACTGAATCAGCATCTGCACCTTGGCGGCATCGCTCGAGCTGGCCGCGTCAGTCTGCAGCTGGGTGCCGAGCAGGGTCAGCATCCCCTGCCGGCTCGCGCCCGATGCCCCCTCGGCCTTCTTGAGGCCGTCACGCACCGCGGCGATCCGTACGGCGGACAGCCCGCCCGAGCGCTCGAGCTGATCGACGTACGCGCGGGAAAGCGCGAACGACGCCGGCCACACGAACTTCCGCTGCCCCTGCGTATTCCACTGGTCGAAGTGGATGCTCTTCGCGGCGTCGATCTCGTTCTGCGAGATGAAGCCGGAGGGCTGCAAGGCGAAGATGTCCAGGCCGCGCGCGATTTCCGAGCTGACGATCACGCCGTTGTACCAGTAGGCGGACCAGGTGCCGCCCGGCGCCAACTGGGTCGAATCCGCCGGACCGTAATCGAAGAACGCAATCTCCTGGGGATGCGCGGCGTCGGTCCAATCGAACACCGAGATGCCGCCCTGGTACCAGGACTGCACCATGACGTCCCGGCCGGGGATCGGAATCAGCGAGCCGTTGTGGGCCACGCAATTCTCGTTCTCGGTCTGGATGGCGGGCATCTTGTAGTAGCTCTGGAACGTGAGCTGGTTGTTGTTGATGGAGAAGATGGCGTCGGCGCCCCACTCCTTCGGATCCTTGGCGCGGCACTTCGGACCGCCGCCGCCGCCCCACTCATCCGAGAACAGCACCTTGGTGCCGTCGTTGTTGAACGTGGCGGAGTGCCAGTAGGAGAAGTTCGAATCATCCACGGCGGCGACGCGGAACGGATGCGCCGGGTCCTGAATGTTCAGCAGCAGGCCGTACCCCTCGCACGCACCCCCCGCATACCCGACCTGCGCGTACACGGTGATGTCGTGGCACTGCGTCGGTCCCGGCGGCGGGCCCGAGCCCTGTCGTTGCTGCCGCCGGCCGATCATCCGGTTGATGAGGTCGGGCAGTCCGGCCCGCAGCGCCGAGCTGTCGGCGGCGCTGACGGTGGTGCCGTTGTGGGATTTCGCGATGCTGTCGAGCAAGCGCCCTGTCATGCGGTCGTTCAGCACGACCTGGTTGCCGAAGATCTCGACGATGAACTTGCCCTGCGCCTTGGCCTTGGCGAGCGCGTCCTTGTCGGCCAGCGACAGGCCGTGGGTCGGGGGCGCCACGAGGTCGTGGAAGATGCGCGGGGAGCTGACGATCGCGGCCTGCTCGGGATGGGCGAGCGGGACCTTGATCACTTCGATCCGGAACAGCGCGGTGGTCGAATCCTCGTCCGGCTGCTTGTTGCTGCACCCCGAGAGCTCGTTGGGCGAGCGGGCCGGCGCCGAGCCGGAGATGTAGATGTACGCGTTGTCCGGGTCCTTCGGGTCCACGAGCAACGTGTGCGTGTGGGAGCCCCGGCACGTCTGGACGTTGGCGATGTATTTGGGAGTCGTAATATCCGTGACATCGAAGATGCGCAGGCCCCGGAGCCGGTCACGGCTCACGGTGTCCTTCACACCCTCGGCACCGCAATCGAGCCGGCCGTTGTTCCCCTCACCTGAGACGAAAAGCAGGTTCTTGTAGACCGAGACGTCACTCTGCGACGCCGGGCACGCTTCCTTGGTCTTCAGCGACGGTGTGGCGGGATTGGTGATGTCCCAGACCTGGTAGCCATTGTAGTTCCCCTGGATCACGTAATTGCCGGTGAACGCCAGGTCCGAGTTGGTGCTGTGCAGGAAGATCGAGTCGGGGGAGTGCGTGTGCGACACGACGCGGAGATTCCAGGCCGCTTCGCCCGCGTTCCAGAGACCGGCCTTCAGTCCCTCACGCGGGTCCGGGTTCGGATGCACGCGGCTCATGTCAGTTGCCGGCACCGGGACGCCGTAGGGCACCGGATGCGAGCAGGCCGCTACCAGGCCCAGGACGACGGCCGTAGCAGTCAGACGGGGTGAAATACGGTGATGCGTGACGCGCATGGTGTTGATCCTTGGGAACGGTGTGGATCCAATTGACGGCAACAAACGTCGGCTCACTGCTAGTTTCCGCTCAAAATGTCGTCGACCGTCAGCATCTTCTCCATCCGCGCGATCTCGGTGGTTTGATCGACGTTGATGCCGGATGCCAGCTTGAAGACCATGTCATCCTCGGCGGCGCCTTCGGACCCGAACAGGTCCTTCACCATCTGGACCGCGCCCTTGTGGTGCTGGATCATGTCCTGCAGGAAGAGGCGATCGAAGTCCGGCCCTTTGGCGGCGTGCAGCGCCGCCATCTGCTCAGGGGAGAGCATCCCCGGCATGAGCATGTTGTGCATGGCGCCGTTCACCATCATCGGCATCCCGGCCGCGCGCGGCTCCGGGATCGGTTGATTCCGGTTTCGCAGCCAGCCTTGCAGGATCCGGATCTCGTCCCGCTGCGCGTTGATGATGCGCCCGCAGAGAACTTTGACTTCGGGTCCCGCCTGGTTTGAATCCGCCCAACCGGCCATCACGATGGCCTGCGCGTGATGGTAGATCATGCCGGACATGAAGTCGACGTCGGCTTTGACGTACGGTTTGCGGATGCTGTCGGCGCGGGCGCGGGCGATCGCCGCGGCCTCGCCTTGTGGGGGGTCTACGTTCGGGCTGGCTCGATTGGCACCGCAGGCCACCACCGCGGCCAGAGCGAGCGCGCCGGCCAGGCGGGCATATGACGATGTGTTCATCTCGACACTGCTCCTAGGAACATGGAACCAGGTCGGGCCGGGGGCGGCTCCCGGTCCGGTGAAGATGGAGAAGATGCGTGCTGGGACGCTGGGGCGGAAGGTCAC
>DATBCM010000405.1:0-4878 GCA_036270455.1 Gemmatimonadales bacterium
ATCATCAGGGCCGTCATCAGGCCGTCCCGCCCGAAGTAGGTGGCGTAATTCGGGAGCCCCGCCATCACCTTTTCGCGATAGGTCAGGAGCTCCGCACCACGCACCTCCCGTTCCAGACGGCGAATCCGCACCGGATGGGACGTATCAGCGGCGACCCGCGCATAGAAGCGCCGGAAGTCCTCATTGAACATCTCCCCCCGCGGCACCGGGGTCAGCGCCGGCGCATCGGTGGCGATGGTGACGATCACCTTGGCGGCGCCGGGACCACTCACCCGGATGGCAAGCCCACTGTCGGCCCACACCGCAGTCGTCCCCGGGTCGCCGGCGATGGTGAGCCGGAGATGCCGCCGCCCGTCGAACGAGACCTGGTCGACCCGCAGCGCCCACCCGCGACGGCGCTGGTTCAAGGCCAGGGCGGGCCCGAGCCGCGCGGTGAGTGTCGCGGTGTTCGTCGCCCCCAGGATAGCCAGTTCATTCTTTCGCTCAGCGTCGGGCAAGCCCCCGAGATCCTGAATGAGCGTGGTGAGCTCAGGTTCGCGGAAAGCAACAGAATCGAACGGAAGCGAATCCCGGAAGGCGTAATGGAAGTCTCGCTCGACACGCATCGAGCCGAGGAGAAAGAGGCCGATGGTGGCGGTAGGTGACCCTAAGTCGAGCCGGTAGGACAGGGTCCGGAAGGCTCCGGCCGGACCGGGAGCGGCGCCGCTCGAAGCCCAGGTGACGGCGGCGTTGGCGCTGCCTGAGTCCCGCACGGTGAACCCGATGCTTTCATCCAAGGCGTCGGCCCACACGTTGACCACCCGACCGAGCCGGTGATCGAGGTAGACCTGGACCGCGTCTCCAGCGGCATCTCTATAGAAGCGGGTGGCGTAACCGTGGTAGCCCGCGGTGTCATCGAGAGCGGGGTCAGGAAGGGTGAGTACCGGTGGAACGGTATCCCCGGCCGCCGGCTGACCCCGGGGCGGCGCCCCGGGGTGAACGGGGGCCGAGGTGAGCGCCAAGAGCAGCCAAATCATCGGACTCTGATACTCACACTGTCTCCTTCTACTACCACGTCCACCACGCGATGCCGGTCGTGAACGCCTCGCAGAGTCAGACGGGTGACCTTTGACGGGAGCATGGGGGTGGCGACCCGATCGAGACCAGAACGGCCCCACCGAAGACCCGTGTACCCGTACTGGACCTGTTGGAGAAAACCCCCTGCCCCAGTGACAAAGTCGACGCCCTGCGTCCGCGGGGTCTCGGCGAGCACGTCGAAGGGCGGACGAAGATAGCCCCGGTACGTGTCCGGCACGAGCGAATCGAAGAGTGCCCGCTTGCCGAGGGCGGCGGCGACCACGGGATAGAGCGTCACGGTCATCATCGCGCCGGGGCCCTCCTTATACAGGGCCCGCACGGCCGCCTCCAGGTCGTGCTCCTCGGACTCCCGGCTCATCGGGAGCTCCAGGGGATAGACCAGCAGGGGGGCGACGCCGCCGTGCAGGGTGTCGGGTGCGCCGGCGTACGGAGGATGGTACTGACGCCCGGAGTCGAACGGGACGTAAAGACCGGACGCCACTCTCCCCCATTGCGGGTGAGGTGTCTTTCCGACCGCTCGGGCGGCCGCGATGGCATCACGCAGGTTCACGAGCGCTACAGCGTTGGTGTAGACGTCGTTGCCCACCCCGATGAGCCCCTCGTCGACGGACACCACGTGTGGAATGCCGTAGGACCGGGTGGCAGTATCGTAACTGACGCGACTGGCCCAGAAATCGGCCGTGGCCGCCAACACCACGTAACCCGTGTCCGCGAGCCAGGCCGAGTCTGCGGTGGCGAGATAATAAAGCCACTGCGCGCGGGCTACATCACCCGTCACGTGGATCTCAAAGTCCCCATTCTGCGCCGCAAACCGCGGGACGGTTTCGTTCCCCGTCTCGTCGGACTCCCAGGGGTACATGGCTCCCCGGAACCCGTGGGCGACCGCGCGCTTCCTGGCGCCCGAGAGTGCGTGGAATCGAAAGTCGACCATCGAGCGCGCGAGCTCGGGATGGAGAGCGAGGAGTGCGGGAAACATCCACGTGTCGGCATCCCAGAAGACGTGGCCGTAGTACCCGCCACTCGAGAGGCCCATCGGCGGAAGGCCCTGCGCGCTCCCGGCGCGGACGCTCGACATGAGCTGGAACAGCATGGCGTGGACTACCCGCTGAAGCTCCGGATCCCCCGCGATCTCGATGTCGCTCCGCCACAGGTCGTGCCAAGCGTCCCGGCTCCGAGCGAGAGCGTCATCGTATCCCCGGGTCGCACTAGCCGAAGCGGACGCCTCGGCCACGTGGCGCGTCGAGGCGATGCCGACGTACTTGTAGACCGTCAAGGGCTTTCCGGGCGATGCCGTGAACCACGCGACGATTGCGACTCCAGATCTCGTGTGCTCCACACGTATTGAATCGGGGTGCTCACCAGGCCAGGCGGGGATAGCGGTCATCGCCACGCCCGTTCCCCGTCCATCCGTACGCCCGTCGAGATACAGCCGATCCTTGCCCGCCTCCAGGACTGACGCCGTGACATGACCGGGATACCACACCTGGTTCAGGGTCCACTTCGGGTCGCTCGTCTCGAGACGGGCCAGCGCGACGCGCTGTGGTGGAGGGCGCTGGTCGAGGGGGAAGCGGAAGGCGACCGGCCCTCCCCGGGTCGAGGTAGCTGAGACGCGGATGACGGCCAGCCTGGCGTCGGCGCGGGAGACGAAGGACTCCACCGCGATGGACATTTCCCGAGCGTCGGCCACCCAGCGGTAGCTGGTCTCAAGCAGGCCATTCTGCATGTCGAGCGTCTGGCGGTAGTCCTTGAGGGCCGCAGTGTCGGGAGCGACCTGATTCAACCAGCCGCGCCCGTTCCACACGTCGACCGCGCTCCAGGCGGGGAGCTCAGCGATGCGCGGAACGTCCCCCGGCGCGGCGTCGTAGACGCCCGCCGCGAAGGAAGGCGCCGGGCTGGTGCCGAGCGGGGTGGTGATCAAGCTGAAGGCACCGTTGCCGAGGAATCCGGAGGCGCGGTAGGCCGGATCGGTGGTGGAGACAGTGAACGAAGAGTCCTGGGGGGACAGGCCGGCCATCGCAACCACCGACAGCACGACGACCGGCCTGACCACAATCATCGCGAAGACCTAGAACCGATAGCCCATCGACACCTGAAACATCCTGGGCAGAATGGGCCGCGCCAGGAACAAGTTGCTCGTCCGGCCATTCGCAAGGAGGGAAAGCCTCGGATTCCCTTCTTCGAGCCCCTCGGAGTTGAACGCGTTCAGAAGATCTCCCCGAATGGAGAGCCCGCTGGATGGAATGACGTACTCAGCGCCGAAATTGAAATAGGAATAGGTCGGAAGCTGATTGGCGCAATTGTTCACGTTGGTACAGCGGCGGTCCACGAAGTGCCAGTCACCATCGATGCGGAGCTGCGGCATCACCGCGTAGATGGCGCTGAGGTTCCCCACCAGCGGTGGGACGCCTGCCAGCAGCGTGCCGATGTCGGCACCAGTGGGACAGCCTCCGCTCCCCGCCGGGCAGCTCGCGTACACCGCCTTGAGGAGGGTCCAGTTCGTCATGGCGGACAGTCCGCTGTTCGGGAGGTGGCCCGACGCCTCCAGCTCGAGTCCGTAGGAGCTGACCTCGGGATTGCTCTGGATGATCCAGATCGGCAATCCGGTGCCAGGATCCGTGACCAGCCCCTGGCTGACGATATCCTTGAGAATCGTGTAGAAGCCATCCACGGTCACGCCGACGTCGCGGCCCGCGTGCTTCATACCGACTTCCAGGGTTTCATTGCGCTTCGACTTGAACAAGTCGACCTGCTGCTCGGCCGAGGCGTTCAGAAACTCGTCCAGGGCCGGCATCTTGTAAGCCCGGCTCCCCAGGGCGTAGAGCGTGGTCTGGGGGTTCAGCTCGTAGTTGAACCCGATCGACGCGGCCCAGTCGTCGATGGTGCGACTGAAGTGACGGTAGGACGAGTTGGCCCCCCAGATGTCCTGATTGTACAGCGTGGTCGAGCCCAGGGTATCGCCGCCCACCGGCGTGACCGTCGTGGTCTGCGAGGTCTGGACGTAGGCGTCGCTCTCGTACCGGACGCCAAGGTCGGCCCGCAGGCGGTCGTTCAGGTGGAATGAGCCGCCGGCCACGCCGGAAAACACGGTGGTCTGCCCGGTGCCGTTCACGTAGTTCGAGACGAAGCGCCGGAAGCCACCCTGGGTGGCGGCGAAATGCCCCAGCGGAACGACTATCGAATCCCTCGTCGCGCCCACGTTGTAGTGGAACACGACGTTGGCGGTATCGACGTGCAGGTCGACGAAGTGCGGGTTGTCCGCGACGTCGGTGAAGATGTCCGTGAAATACCAGTTGTTGCCCTGCGTGTAGTTGGCGAAGTAGACACCGAACGACAGGTTGTTCCCGCCCGGCAAGTCCCTCTTCAGGGTGAGCTGATCCTGGAAGGCGCCGAGGGGTTTGTTCACGTGCCACTCACCGCCGGGCGACAGCAGACCGTTCGCCGCGCTGTAGGCGAGGGGAGCGCCGCTGGGACTGAGCGCGTTCGGGTAGGTCATGTGGTAGTGGTAGCCAGGCTGCACCGAGATGTGGAGACTGTCGGCGTTCCCGGGAATCGTCCCGCGTCTCTGCAGGATGCCCTGGTAGTACGAACCCCAGTACTGCGTCAGGTACTGGTTGACCGCCGTGCCCGTGTCCATCACATCGAACGGCACGATGGCGTTCCACTCCTGGTGATTCGACATCAACTGCGCCGCGTTCTCGATGTTCCACCCGTTCGCCAGGTTGAACCCCGCATCGGCGGTCAGCCAATACGCGTGGGTGAGAAGCCCGTTCTGCAGTGGCAGGGTGAGCTGGCCGTCCGGCG
>DATBCM010000406.1:0-6084 GCA_036270455.1 Gemmatimonadales bacterium
AGGCCCCCGAACAGCGCAGCGGCCTGGCTGACCACCTCCCCGATGTGCACGACGAACTGCGTGGTATCGAACGCTTTTGCGTCCGGCGCGTCCCAGTAGAAGACTCGATGTGGCGTGTGCGCGGCCTGAAAGTCCCACTCGCGGAGGCGACCCAGCAGGAAGGGTCCGTCCATCAAGTCGGCGACATTCCGTGCCCGGTATTGATTCGAATCCCCCGGCAGGGGTGTGGCGACACGCCACCCGGTGGGAAGGATGAGGCGGACCTCCGAAGGCCCTGGTTCCGCGCCGACGATGTAGAGCAGCGCGTGGGGTGCGTCGACCAGCCCTCCGGTCGGCGTCAGGAAGGGCTTCCACGCCTGCCGCTGCGTCCCGCTCCGGGGCGGCAGGACCAGGCGATAGTGAATCGTCAGAGCCCCGGAGGCGTTCGTCACGTGCCAGACCGCGCCCGAGTCATGCGTGATCACGCCGCCGTCGGCCGTGACGTGGTCGAGGTAGCGCCAATACTTGTCGTCGTATTCAGGGTGACTGAACATCGCGAGCGTGAAGGACGGCGGCGCGCGTCGGACGTTCATCGTGATGTCGAATGCCGAGAGGTCCGCGGGGTCGACGCGGATGGTGTAAGTGACGTCCGGGAATGGTGAAACGAGCGCGGCCAGGAGCCAAAGCATCACAAGACCTCCCCTCGGGTTGCTGTTATGACGCCGGTTGCGCCCCCATGGTTTGAACTAACCCCCGGCGTCAGCCGGGGGTACCTTACGAAATGCTCGAGGAAATCCAGCGGCTCTATCAGCATCTGGCCTGGGCGGACGAGCGGGCCCTCACCGCGCTCCGTGAATCGGACGCCCGGCCCCCCAAGGCGCACGAACTCTATTGCCACGTCCTGGGCGCCGAGCACCTGTGGTTGTCGCGGCTCCGGGAAATGAAGGCGGAGGTGAAGGTCTGGCCCAACCTGACGCTCGAGCAATGCGGCACCCTTGCCCGCGACAACCAGGCCGCCTTCGGCCGCTTCCTCGCGCGCCTCGATGCTTCGGCGCTCACCCGGGAGGTGACCTACACCAACAGTGCGGGGGACACCTTCCATTCACGTATCGACGACATCCTGCTGCACGTCGCGCTACACGGGGCGTATCACCGGGGGCAGGTCGCGCTCTTGATTCGCGAGGCCGGGTACGTGCCACTGCCGACGGATTACATCGCCTTCGTCCGGGGGTCGCCGGCGGCGACGAGACAACCGGGGTGACCCCGGAACCCTAGGGCCTCCGCGCCAGCTGCTCCTTGATCAACGCCTTCACCTGCGCGAGTTCCTCCCCCTCCAGCTGGAGCCGGGGCGGGCGCACCCGCGCGCTCCCCTTCCCGACTTCCTCCTGCACCAGCTTGATGAGTTGGACAAACTTGGGAACGGTGTCGAGCCGGAGCAGCGGCAGGAACCAATCGTAGAGCGTCCAGGCCTCCTGCGACTTGCCGGCGATGGCCAGATCGAATAACCGCACCGATTCGATCGGCAGGGCATTCACCAGGCCGGCCACCCACCCTACCGCACCCATCGCGACGCTCTCGAGCACGACGTCATCCATCCCGACCAGGATCCGGATCCGGTCGCCCAACGCACCCCGGATCGCGGCCACACGACGGACGTTGCCGCTCGAGTCCTTCGTGGCGTGCAGGTTCGGATACTTCCCGCAGAGCCGGATCAGCTGCTCGGCCGAAACATCGACCCCATACGCCACCGGATTGTTGTAGAGCATGCACGAGAGACCCGTAGCACCGATCACCGCTCCGTAGTGCGCCTCCGTCTCCCGCTCATCTCCGACATAGACATACGCCGGCAACGCCATCAGCCCGTCGCACTTCGCCTTCTCGGCGGCCTGAGCGAGCGCGACGCATTCGGAGGTCGCGAGTCCCGCGATCCCGGCGACCAGGTGCCCGCGCGACCCCAGCGCTTCCCTGCAGACCTCGAGGATCCGGACCTTCTCGAGGGTCGTCAGCGTCGCCGATTCGCCCAGGGAACCGAGGGCCACGATGCCGCGGCACCCGGAATCCATCATCCAGCGCACGTGGTTGGCGAGGGCGGCTTCGTCAACGGAGAGGTCCCGCTTGAAGGGAGTGGTGATCGCGGGCAGCACTCCCGCCCAGTCACGTTGTTGCATCGGATGACTCCAAAGTAGAAATCAGGGACGCCACGGGCGTCGGAACGAGCGGAGCACGGACGGAATCTGGCGGCCAGCCGAACATGGCGTGCAAGGCGGCGCCACAGACCCGGCCCTGACAGGGACCCATGCCGGCGCGGGTGTAGAGCTTGGCCTGCCGCATGGTCCACGATTTGTCAAACGCCGAACAGGGCACGTCTTCGCAGCGGCAGACGATGGTTTCGGGGGGCGGGAGATCGACGGCGTCCAGGCCGTCCAGGCCGAACGCCAGGTCGAGTCGCCGGGCATACGCGCGGCCTGCGTCGCGAGCCTTCAGCAGACGCGGCGGCACCGGCTGACCAGCCGCATCGAGTCCCGCAATTTCCCCTTCGACCAGCGCGAGATCCACGCCACCCACACCCGTCGGCTCGCCGGCGCACCACACCCCGGCGCGTGACGATTTCTGCAAAGCGTCCACCATGACGACGCCCCCCCCGCCCCCCCGCACTTCACATCCCGCCAGGCGCGCCAGCTCGGTGTTGGGGACGAGGCCGGCAGCCGCGCCGAGCAGGTCCACCGGCTCGGTCCAGGTACGGCCGCCCGCGGAAAACGTGGCTTCCTGCACCCGGGACTCGCCGGCCGCCGCAATCACGCGGGTGCCCCAGCGGTATCGCGTCCCGGCAAACTGCGCCCGGTAGCGAACACCTTGCCACAGGTCGCCCGGCCTTCCGGCGAGGGACGCGGCGAAGCGAAGCACCCGCGAGGCGGACGTGCGGTCCGCGACCACCACCAGTCGTGCGCCTGCCTGGGCGAGTGCCGCGGCGACCGGAAGGACCAACGGCCCCGCACCGGCCAGCGCGACGCGCTTCCCCGCGACCGACGCGCCGGACTTCACGAGGGCCTGCAGACCGCCGACGCCCATCACATTGGGAAGGGTCCAGCCCGGGAAGGGGAGCAAGAGCTCGCGCGCACCCGTGGCGATGATCACGTGCGGCGCGCGAACGCGCACCTCCTCATTCCACCGGACCGCCAGGACCCGCGCATCCTGTAAATCCACTACGGACGCCTCGGTCAGGCCCTCCGCGCCGGAGCGGTCGAAGCGGTCCAGCCAGCTGCGGGCCTTCGCAGGAAGCGTTTCGCGGGAGAGGTGCCGCCAGATCTGCCCGCCCAGATGCGGCGCTTCGTCGAGCACCAGGACGCGCTTGCCCGCCTCCGAGCCCCTCGTGGCGGCGGCGATCCCTGCCGGGCCGCCCCCGATCACGACCACATCAACGGAGACGTCGCGGAGCCTACTCACGAGTGATCACCCGCATTCCGGGAGAAACCCGCTCGAGACACGCCCGCCGGCCGCGAACCCCGTCTATGGTGACCCGGCACTCGAAGCAGATCCCCATGCCGCACACGGGTCCGCGGGGCCGTCCCGACACCGAATCGCGGAACGTGTCCTCCCCTGCGTTCAACAGTGCCGCGGCCACAGTGACCCCCTCGGTTACCTCGAGCAAGCGCCCGTCAACGAGTATCGACAGCGTGCGAGCCATTAGGCCGCCACCCGGCGGCCGGGGGCGAATGGCGCGGGGTCGATCGCCGGTGTTCGGCCCGCAATCAGGTCGGCGAGGAGGGCGGCGGTGCCGAGGGAGGTGGTGATGCCGAGGCCTTCATGGCCCGCCGCGATCCAGAGCCCCGGTGTCCGCTCCCAGCGGCCGATCAAGGGAAGCTTGTCTCGGGTTGCGGGCCTGAAGCCGGTCCAGATCCGGATCGCCTGAAGCTTCGCGAGCGCGGGCATGAACCACTGGGCCCGCGACAGCATCGCCGCCACCAGTTGGCGATTCACCGACGCATCCCACCCCACCAGCTCGCGGGACGATCCGATGAGCACCTGTCCGGTCGCCCGCGGCTGTACGTTGAACGCCGCTGATTCGGCCGTCATCCGGTGCGCGCTTTTCAGGTAGCCCATTTCCACGATCTGGTGGCGGCAGAACCCGGGCACGCGGTCGGTGATGACGAGGTGCCCTTTTCGCGGGACGATGGGGAGATCGGGCGTGAGCCGCGCCGCACTCGTTCCGGCGGCGTTCACGATCACGCCGGCGCGCAGGGTCCCGCGGGTAGTGGTCACTTCGTTGGCGCGCAACTCCCGGACTTCGGTGTGTTCGCGGAGCTGGGCCCCACGGGCCAGAGCACGGTCGATCAGCGCGCGTGCGGCGCCGGGCGGGTAGAGGATGGCGTCACGCGGCGCGAGCAACCCGCCGGCGAGGCCGGGGCGGAGATTCGGCTCGAGCTCGACCACGCGCTTCCCGTCCAGCCACTGCAGCGGCATCCCCCGCCCGGCATACGCCCGGATTTTCTCCTCGACTCCTTCGAGCTGCATCTCGTCTTCCGCCACCCACAGTGTGCCTGCCGGATCGTATTCAGCCGACGGTGGAAGCTCCGGGGCGAGGGATTTCCAGAGATCCAACGAGTAGGAGGTGAGGGCGAGCTGGGCGGGGGAATCGTCCATCGCGACGAGGTGGCCCATCCCGACGGCCGTGGCGCCGAGCGCCGCCGCACCCGAGTCCACGATGGTCACCCGCGCTCCGTCGTTCGCGAGTGCCTCCGCCACGGCGGCACCCACGATGCCGGCACCAACGACCACGACGTCGGCCGTCTCGGCCGTCGTGGCCGTCGTGGCCGTCGTGGCCGTCACGAAGAGCTAAGGCCGCCCTGGAAGGGATCGGCGGGGTCGAAGTGCAGCTCGGTCTTCCCCGTGATGAAGGCCCGGCCCCGGACGTGCGGGATCAGGCCGTCGGCGCGGCGGGTGAGCCAGCCGGTAAAGAGGCTTCCGGTCACACTCTCCTGGCGCCAATGCTGTTCCAGCGGCAGGAGCCCGCGCTCGTGAAGGATCGCCATCTTGGCGCTGGTGCCGGTGCCGCAGGGGGAGCGGTCGTACTGGGCGCCGGGACAGAGCACAAAGTTCCGCGCGTCGGCGGCTCCCGAGCTGGGGGGGCCGGACAGCTCCACGTGGTCGATCTCGGCCTTGTTGGCGCCGGTGATCCCGCGGGCCCGGAGGGCCTGCATGATGCTCTTCGTCACCTTCATCAGCTCGTCGAGGTACCGGAGCTCGAGCGGGAAGGCCGGCAGCTCCGTCAGGAAAAACCAGTTGCCGCCGTACGCGATGTCGCCGGTCACCCGCCCCACCCCGCGCACGTCGATGGAGACGTCCTTGGCATGGCTGTAGGCGGGGACGTTCTCGACGGTGACCGCGCCGTCCGACTCGAGGGTGGCGCTCACGGTACCCACCGGGGTGTCGATCCGGACGGCTCCGGACGTAAGGCGGCCCAGGTTCGCCAGGGTCTTCACCACGCCGATGGTGCCGTGCCCGCACATCCCGAGATAGCCGACGTTGTTGAAAAAGACCACGCCCGTGACTGATCCCGGATGCACGGGAGGCGTGAGCAGCGCTCCCACCACCGCCTCGTGGCCGCGCGGCTCACTCACCACCGCCCGCCGGATGTGGTCGGCGTTCTGCTTGAGATCGTCGCGGCGGTCCGACATCGTGGCGCCCGCGGGAGCCGGCCAGCCGTCGATGACGACGCGGGTGGGTTCTCCCTCCGTGTGGGAGTCCACCACCGTCATCGTCGCAGGGATCGCGGTGCCGCTCATGGATGGATCTGCACCGTCTTGATCTCCGTGTAGAACTCGCGCGCGGCAGGGCCCTGCTCGCGTGACCCCGAGCTCGAGCCCTTGAAGCCGCCGAAGGGCGCGTGCGGATCCACACCGGTCGTGTCGCTATTCACGCGCACCAGTCCGGCCTCGATGCGTCTGACGTATCGCACGGCGCTCGACAGATCCCTGGTGAATAGGGACGCGGAAAGACCGTACTTCGTCCGGTTCGCGAGCGCGATCGCTTCTTCGAGGTCGTTGACCACGAATGTCGCCAGTACCGGCCCGAACACCTCCTCCGTGGCGAGACTGGAATCGGGCG
>DATBCM010000407.1:0-1704 GCA_036270455.1 Gemmatimonadales bacterium
GTTCACCGAAGACTGGCTGCCCGTCGACTGGGCGTGCGCCTGTTACGTCGCCGCGGCGTCCGTCGCGCTTGCCCGCGACGCGGGCGGCGGCGGGGTGGCCGGGTGGCGCTGGCTGGCCCTGGCGCACGTGTTGATGGCGGGTCTGATCTGCCTCGCGCCGCGGGCCCGCGCTCAGAGCCGTAGCGCGCGGTTCTGGGGCGAGTGGTACCCCATGTTCCTACTGGCCGGGCTCTACGGAGAGGTCGGCGTCCTCACGGTCAATGCCGGATTGCACAACGACGCGCTGATCCAGCGGCTCGAAGTCCTGGTGTTCGGGTCGGAGGTGTCCTACCGCTGGATCCGGGAGATGCCGGTGATGTGGTTCTCCTGGCTCGTGCATTGGTGCTACCTGTCCTTCTACGCGATGCTGTTCGCCTCTCCCGCGGGACTCTGGGTGGTCGGGAAGCGCATCGCGGCCCGGCAGACGATCTTCGCCATCGCGGTGACGTTCTTCGTCTGCTACGTCATCTTCCTGTTCTTCCCGGTCGCCGGCCCCCGCTACGCGTTCGCGCTGGCCCACAACGCGGCCACCGAAGTCACCCCTGCCCGGCTCGCGCGATGGCTATTGGACCGGGGAGACTCCTGGGGCGCGGCCTTTCCGTCCTCCCATGTCGCGGCCGCCGTGGTGGCGACGGGCATGGCCTGGCGCCACTGGCGGAAGCTCGGGCTCGTGCTGGCGCCGTTCACGGTGGGCCTGGTGCTCGCCGTGGTGTACGGCCAATTCCACTATGCGATGGATGCGTTGTCGGGGCTCATGCTGGCGGGAGTGATGCTGGCGGTGATGCAGCTGCAGAAGGTGCCGGTGGAGGAGCTGCCGCCCTACATGGGCATCGAGGGCATGGCGGCGGCCCCGGAATCCCCGACCTGACGCGCGGCGCCCGGCACCAGACGCAGGGCCTGGCGGAGATCCGCCCGGTAGAGTGAGTCACTCTGGTCAACGGCAGGCCAGACCGCGTGCCGGTCGGGCGTGAAGAGTCCCCCCACCACTCCCATCCCGCCGTTCGGAATCATCTGGCCCGTCGGATTGTCGTAGCGCACCGTGAGCCGGTACCGGTGCGAGGGCTCGATGTGCACCCCGAGATGCAGCAACCCATACAACTTGCCGATCGGAATCTTCGTGACGTGCCCGAGCGAATCGGTCTCGGGCTTCGCGCGCCAGATCACCTTCCCCGACGTCACGTCCTTGAGCTCCAGGCCCGTGCCGTAGTCGTGCAGGTGCCCGCCGAGGGCCACGATGTCTCCGGGAATGGCCGGGCTCCCCTCGTACCAGCGTTCCGAGCGCCCGGGCGGCAAGTCGAACGACTTGTCCCCCGCCGGGAAGAGCACGTCCATCTGCCAGGTATACGCGTGAAAGAACGGCCAGGGACGTCCCTTGGGTGTGTACTCGAGCACCAGGCGGACGCGGGCATCCGGGTACGAGACGGCGGTCGGGTTGTGGAGCATGGCGCTGAGAATCAGCGTCTGTCCGGCCTGCACGGGATGTCCGAAGAGCAGCCAGGGAACCCGTTGCTCTCCCGTCTCACTCCCCGCCGCCAGCAGGCGGTGGGAGATCGGGACGAAGAGCTCCCGCGCCTCCGGGTCGATCACGTTGAAGTGATGAATCAGGGACTTGGGTAGCTGGCGCCCGAGGGAGTCAACGACCTCGACCCGGAACCCGTACACCGC
>DATBCM010000408.1:0-3123 GCA_036270455.1 Gemmatimonadales bacterium
CGGATCACCGGCGAGCGGTTGGATCAGTATCTGGCCGGGCACGTCTTCGGGCCGCTGGGGATGGTGGCGACGCGCTACCTCCCGCCGGTCAGCTGGAAGCCGATGATCGCACCGACCGAGATCGACACGATCCTGCGGCACCGGCTCATCTGGGGCACCGTGCATGACGAAAGCGCGGACCGGCTGGGCGGCGTGTCCGGAAACGCAGGCCTCTTCTCGAACGCGCTCGACCTCTCGCGCTTCGCCGCCATGCTCCTCGCCGGCGGCGCCTGGGATTCCCTGACCATCGTGCACGCAGAGACGATCGCCGAGTTCACGCGGCGCCAGGATTTTCCCCCGGGCTCCTCGCGCGCGTTGGGATGGGACACGCCCTCTCCGCCCTCGAGCGGGGGAACCCGGATGAGCGACCGCGCGTTTGGCCATACGGGGTATACGGGGACGTCCATCTGGATCGATCCGGGACGGGACCTGTTCGTGATTCTCTTGACCAACCGGGTGAACCCGACCCGGGCGAATCTCCGGATCGCGAAGGTGCGGCCCGCCGTCGCGGACCTCGTGGCGCAGGCGTTGACGCACCCGGAGCTCTGAGACGTTGACACACTAGAGCCGCCTTCCTAAGTTGCGGCAGGACAGGAGGAAACACCGAAATGACCACGACGCAACAGACGCCGGTGACGCTTACGCTGACCGACCGGGCGGCCGAGGAAGTGCGGAAGTTCATGGCCGAAGAGAAGGTGCCGGCGGAGACCGCGGGACTGCGCATTGGCGTGATGCCGGGCGGGTGTTCCGGTTTCAAGTACAGCCTCAACATCGAAGAGCGCGCCGCCGGCGACGACATCACCATCGAGTCGGCCGGGGTTCGCGTCTTCGTGGACACGTTCAGCGCCCAGTATCTGAGCGGCGTCACGCTGGACTACAAGAGCAATTTCCAGGAGTCGGGGTTCGCATTCGAGAATCCGAATGCGACCGGCGGGTGCGGCTGCGGATCGTCGTTCACCGTCTGACGCGTTAGTGCGTCGACTCCAGAGCGTTTTCGGGGCCCGCGAATGTCGCGGGCCTCTTTTCTTTCGCCCCCGTCCCGCGTGCGTTCCCTCGACGTAGCCGTCATCGTGCTGTACTGCGCGGCGGTGGTGGTGTTCGGGCTCGTCCGGGCCGGCCGCCAGCGGGACGCCGCCGATTACTTCCTGGGCCATCGCGGCCTGCCCTGGTGGGCGCTGATGTTCTCCGTGGTCGCCACCGAGACGTCGGCCCTGACGGTGATCTCGGTCCCCGGCATCGCCGCCCGCGGCGACCTCACGTTTCTCCAGATCGCCTTCGGGTATCTGGTCGGGCGCATCGGGGTCGCGGCCCTGCTCCTGCCCGGCTACTTCGAGGGAACCCAGGACACCGCCTACCAGCGGCTCGAGCAGCGCTTCGGCCCCGTCGCGCGCCGGGTCGCCTCCGGGATCTTTCTGTGCACCCGCGCCCTGGCGGATTGCGTCCGGATTTTTGCGACGGCCATCCCGCTCGCCATCATCACCCACTGGAGTTTGCCCGCCGGCATCCTCGCCATCGGCATCGTCACGCTGGTGTACACCTGGGTCGGCGGACTCAAGGCGGTGGTGTGGGTGGACGTCATCCAGCTGGCCGTCTACCTGATCGGCGGGATCGCGACGCTCATCGTCGCCACGCACGCGGCGGGCGGTGCCACGGCGTTCATTGGCGCGGCGAGCGCGGGGAAGCTCAAGTTCCTCGACTTCACGCCGTCCTTCCATTCGCTCTACACGTTCTGGGGTGGAGTTCTGGGCGGCGCGCTGCTGTCCGCGGCCTCCCATGGGACCGATCACCTCATCGTCCAGCGCCTCCTCGCCGCGCGGAATCTCCGGGACGCCCAGCGCGCACTCGTGGGCTCCGGTGTCGTGATCATTTTCCAGTTCGCGCTGTTCCTGCTGGTGGGCACCAGCCTCTGGCTGGCCGGGGCCGCCGAGGGTGCCGGGCGGAGTGACTCGATCTATCCCACGTTCGTGGTCAATAAGCTCCCGGCCGGGCTTTCAGGCCTCGTGGTGGCCGGGATTCTCGCCGCCGCGATGAGCAGCCATGCGTCCGCCGTAAACTCCCTGGCGTCGGCATCGACGCACGACTTCTATGTCCCGCTCACCGGCAAGACGGAGCCCTCCCGGTTGCTCTCGGTGGGGCGCTGGTTGACGGTCTTCTGGACCGCAGTGCTCGTGGCGGGTGCGATGGCGTTCCAGGACCAGAACACGCCGGTCGTCCAGCTGGCCCTGTCGGTCGCATCGATCACCTACGGCGGGCTTTTGGGCACGTACATTCTCGGCGGCTGGCGGCGGCCCCGGCAGGTGGACGTGATCGTCGCGATGGCCGTGAGCACGCTCATCATGCTCCCGATCGTCATCGGCGTCCCCGTGCGCTGGCTCCCCGGACTCGCGTGGCCCTGGTATGTGCCGTTGGGGACGGCGATTACGGTGACAGTGGGAATGCTGTCGTCAGTACTTAGGCGGTTAGTCGGTTAGTCACCCTGGAGTGTAGAGATGACCTCGGAGCCACTAACCGCCTATCCGCCTAACCGCCTAACCGCCTTCATCGGTGTTGATGCCGGCGGTTCCCATACCACGGTCATCCTCGCGGATTCGTCGGGCAAGACTCTCGCCCGGGTCGACGGCCCCGCCTCGGCCATGCGCCCCGGTGGCGGCGCGAAATCGGCCGCGATCATCGCCGACACGGTCCGGCGCGCGGCGTCGCAGGCGGCACGCGAGCTACCCGCCCGCTGGCTGGGGGTCGGCGCCGCCGGCGCCGGACGCGACATCGAGCAGGAGGAGCTGCAGGACGCACTGATGGCGACGGGCCTGGCCGACGAGGTCCGTGTGGTCTCAGACGGGGAGGCCGCCCTGCGGTCGGCGTTCGGGACCGAGGCCGGCATGCTCATTTCGGCGGGCACCGGGTCGATCGCCTACGCGCGGGACCCTGGCGGCCGGCTGCATCGAGCGGGTGGATATGGCTGGCAAATGGGGGATGAAGGGGGCGGGTACTGGCTGGGCCGGCGCGCCCTGGCCGCCGCCGGTGCCCAGCGCGATGGACGTGGAGAGGGGTCGACGCTCGGCGCGCGGCTGCTCACGGCACTCGGGC
>DATBCM010000409.1:0-1682 GCA_036270455.1 Gemmatimonadales bacterium
CGGGAAGGCGTCGCCGACCTTGCGGAAGTACTTGGCCTGCTCGTCCTCCGTCGGCAGCTGGGTGTGACCCGTGATCAGGAACTCCGTCCGCAGGAGCCCCACGCCTTCGGCACCATGCTCCTTGGCCGCCTTGATCTCCTCCGGCAAGTCCACGTTGCCGCGGACGTTGATGTGGATGCCGTCGGTGGTGACCGCGGGGAGGCTCGAGCCTTCCTCGGCCTGCCGCGCGATCTGCTTGCGCCGGCTGTCCATCGCCCGCGCCGTCGCGATCTCGTCCTTGCTGGGGTCGAGGATCACCACGCCCCGGGTGCCGTCCACGATCAGCATCGTCCCGGACTTGATGCGCTCGAGCGCACCGGTGAGACCCATGACGGCGGGCATGCCCATGGAGTGCGCGAGAATCGCGGCGTGGGAGGTCCGCGTTCCTTCCTCACTCACGAGGCCGAGGACGCGGTCGCGGCCGAACTGGACGGTGACGCCCGGTCCGAGCTCGTGGGCCACCAGGATCGAGGGCTCCCGGATGCCCCCCGCCACCAGATCGCCCTTGTGCAGGAGGTGCCGGACCACCTGAATGGTGACGCCGTTCAAATCGGCCAGGCGCTCCTTGAGCCTCGGGCTCGAAGTCGCCGCCCAGGCGTCCCGGACTTCGAGCACCTGATACTCGTACGCCTTCTCCGCCGTCAGGTGGTTCTTGCGAATCAACTCCTCGACGGCACCGAGGAAGGACTTATCCTCGAGCATGAGGATCTGGGCGTCGAAGATCCGGGCCTCGTCCGCGCCGGCTTCCACTTCGGCCCGTTGGCGAAGCTCCGTCAGGTGGCCGCGGACGTCCCGGACGGCCGCCCGCAGCCGGCGGACTTCCTTCTCGACCTGGGTGCGGGGCACCACCCGGTGCGGCACCTCGGGCAAGGTGGTTTGGACCGACACCGCCGGACCGATGGCGATGCCGGGAGACACTCCGATGCCGCGCAGCGTACGATCGCTCATTCCGTAAGGTCCATTTCGTTGAAGCCGGCCGCCACCAGGGCGCAGAGCGCCTCCACGGCGGATTCGGCGTCGTCTCCGTCCGCGGCGATGACGATGACCGCTCCCTGCTCCGCGGCCAGCATCATCACGCCCATGATGCTCTTCCCGTTCACCGACACGTCCCCGCGCCGGATTTCGATGGCGGAGGAGAATCGCCCCGCGGTCTTCACGACTTCCGCCGCCGGGCGCGCGTGGACGCCCAGGGGGTTTACGATCGTCGCTTCGCGCTCGATCAACGCCATAACACACCCGCGACGAGCGCGATCACGACGAGTACGAGCCCCAGCCTGAGTCCGCTGAGGACGTCGGGACGCCACCGGAGCAGCCCGAAGGTCAGGGCGGCCGCGACCGCCAGTGTGATCCGGGGCCATCCGCGAAACGCATCCCCGGACCACTGCACCACCAGCGGCAGCGCGAATCCGAGCGCCAGCGCGGTCACCGGTCCGAGGATTTGTGCCGCCCGGCGAATCCAGGGCTCCTGCAGGGCCGCGACCACCCGCGGTCCATAGTGCCAGCCCGCGCGGAGCGCCCACCACCTCAGCGCGAGGTGCCCCACGTTATACACAATGAGGAAGACAGCGACCGCAGCCGCCCCCCCCCCCCAGGTCACCGCGGCGAGGGTCAGCGCCGACAGGGTGGGCAGCCATCCCGCCCAG
>DATBCM010000410.1:0-2657 GCA_036270455.1 Gemmatimonadales bacterium
CGGGGGGCGATCACATGTCGATGATCAACTACGCCTCCCGGGAGATCAACTGCAAGCTCGTGTACTATGGGCCCGGGTTGGGCGGCAAGACCACCAACCTGGAGCACGTGTACGGGAAAGTTGCCCCCAACACGCGCGGCAAGATGATCTCGCTCGCCACCGAGACCGAGCGGACGCTCTTCTTCGACTTTCTCCCGGTAGATCTGGGCACCATTCGCGGCTTCAAGACGCGCTTCCACCTCTATACGGTGCCGGGGCAGGTCTACTACAACGCCAGCCGGAAGCTCATCCTCAAGGGCGTCGACGGCATCGTGTTCGTGGCGGACAGCCAGATCGAGCGGATGGAAGCGAACGTGGAGTCGATGCAGAACCTGTACGACAACACGAAAGAGTACGGCTACGACCTGACCAAGATCCCGTTCGTGATCCAGTACAACAAGCGCGACCTGCCGAACGCCGCGCCCATCAAGGACCTGCAGGCGGCACTCAATCCCGGCTGGGTCGTCGAAGACGCGGCCCAGCAGCGGGTGGTCGCCGATCCGGCGCACCCGGGGGAGAACCTGGTCGAGAAGGTCGACTCCGAGTGGATGGGACGGGCGCCGTACATGGAGGCCGTGGCGGTCCGGGGCGACGGCGTGTTCGACACCCTCAAGGCCGTGAGCAAGTCGGTCCTCAAGACTCTGAGCTGACGGGGGCAGACCCTGTGCGGTGGACGTGGACGCTGCCGAACATCCTCACCATCGCGCGGATCTCCCTGACGCCCATCATCGCGCTGCTGCCGTTCATCGAAGGGTATTGGCCCAAGGTCTTCTGCTTTTTCATCTTCATCGCCGCGGCCGTCTCCGACATCGTCGACGGCTATTACGCCCGCAAGTACAACCAGATCTCCGAGCTCGGCCAGCTGCTCGATCCCGTCGCGGACAAACTCCTGCTCTTCGCGATGCTGGTTCCCATCTTCTGGCTCACCCGGCATCCCACCATTACGGTCGACTACCGCATCCCCTGGTGGGGCAGCATGCCGGTCTGGGTCCTGCTCCTCCTGGTGGGCCGGGAGCTGCTCATCACCGCGTTCCGGTGGTTCGCCCAGCGGCGCGGCGTCGTCATTCCGGCCATGGGCCCGGGAAAACTCAAAGCCACGGTGCAGAACATCTTCATCGGCGCCACCATCGCCTGGTTCGCCTGGAAGGACGCGCTGGCCAAATACGGCTGGACCGGGTATTGGCGGACCACCTGGAACGAATTCCACGGCTGGTTCGTGACCGTCACGCTCGCCATGGCCGTGATCCTCACGATGTACTCGCTCGTGATCTACCTCTACCGGTACCGGGCCATCCTGAAGGACGCCCTCTGAATCTCGAGTTGGTGACCATCGGGACCGAGCTCCTCCTGGGCCATACCGTCGATACCAACGCGGCCGAGCTGGGGCGGGCGCTCGCCGCCGCCGGCGTGGAAGTCATCAGGCGGACCACCGTCCCGGACCGTCCCAAGGCCATCGCGGAGGCGGTCGGCGCGGCACTCGAGCGCACGGGCTTCGTCCTGGCGACAGGCGGGTTGGGCCCGACCAACGACGACATGACCAAGAAGGTCGTGGCGGACCTGCTGGGGAAACCGCTCTACCTCGACGAGGCCCTGCTGAAGGCGCTCGAGGCCCGCTTCAAACGGCTCGGCCGCGGACCCATGCCGGCGGTCAACCGGAATCAGGCCGAGGTGCCGGAGGGCGCGACCGTGTTGCCGAATCCGCGGGGCAGTGCACCCGGCCTGTGGATCGAGGACGCGGGGCGCGTGGTGATCCTGCTGCCCGGCGTGCCCTCCGAAATGCGCGGACTCCTGGTCGAGGAGGTGCTGCCCCGGATGATTGCCCGCCAGGGGAAGGCCGGTGCCCGCGTGGTGCGCTCCCGCACCCTCCGCACCACGGGCGTGTCCGAGTCGGCACTCGCCGAGCGGGTCGGGGCACTCGAGGAGTCCCTGGCCCCGCTGTCCCTCGCCTACCTGCCGTCCGTCGAGGGCGTCGATCTCCGGCTCACCGCATGGTCCGTCCTCCCGGAAGAGGCCGATCGCCTCCTGGCGTCCGGCGGCGACCGCCTCCGCAAAGAGCTCGGCGATCATTTTTATGGCGAAGAGGACACCCTCCTTGCGGCGGCGGTGCTGGAGATCCTCAAGGCGAAGGGCAAGACCCTCGCAGTCGCGGAATCGTGCACGGGCGGCATGGTGGGCGCGCGCCTCACCGCCGTTCCGGGGGCGTCGGCTGTGTTCGTCGGCGGGGTGGTGGGCTACGATGACAATGTGAAGCGGGAGCAGCTGGGCGTCCCTTCGGAAGTGCTCGAGCAACATGGCGCCGTGTCCGAAGAGTCGGCGCGCGCCATGGCGGCGGGGGCCGCGCGGGTCTTCAAGACCTCCTGCGCCATCGCGGTGACCGGCGTCGCGGGCCCCGGAGGGGGCACGCCGGAAAAACCTGTGGGGACCGTCTGGCTGGCGGTGTTGGTGGACGGCAACACCACGGCCGTGAAGCGGACCTTCCCCGGGAACCGCGAGGAGATCCGGGGCCGCAGCGCGCAGACCGCTATGGACCTCCTGCGACGCCGGTTCCTGCCGGACCGTCCCAGCCGCTGATGCCGACCTTCACCGCTCCCGATGGCCTGCAGCTGGTCTTCGACGCC
>DATBCM010000411.1:0-1806 GCA_036270455.1 Gemmatimonadales bacterium
CGGAGGCTTCATGCCCTAGAGGATACGAGAACTTAACTTCTCCATGCAACGCTCAGTAACCTGACTTGACACGGTCCGCGGCGCGGGCCCCGCGAGCAGCTCGCCGGGTCGCGAGGCAGGTGCCCCGGGCAATGAAAGCCACGCGTACGGTTCGCGGGAGGGCCAACTCCCGCAGGCCGCCCTGTTTCGACGCCCATCAAGGTTTCCGGGGGTCTCCGATGAGAGCCGCACTCCTGGGGGTGATCCTCTGCACCGGGACGGCCGGCGCGGCCGAGCCGGACTGGTGGATGCGCGAGCCCATCCGCTGGGTCCAGACCAACCTGCGCGAGACCGATGCCGCGCTGGACCCCCGGACGTTCGTCGACCAGGTCGCCGCCTTCGGCGCCAACGTCCTGCTGATCCAACTGGGCGGGATCTCGGCGTTCTACCGCAGCGAGGTCCAGTACCACCACGTGAGCCCTTACATCCCGGAGGGGCGCGACACGTTCGGCGAAGTGCTGAGGGAAGCACACGGCCGGGGCATCCGCGTCGTCGGCCGGTTCGACCTCAGCAAGGCCCACAAGGACGCCTACGACGCCCACCCGGAGTGGTTCTTCACGAAGGCCGGCGGGGGGCCGGCGGTCTACAACGGGCTGTATCAGGCCTGCGTCAACGGCGGCTGGTATCGCCGGAAGGCGATCGAGATCCTCGCCGAAGCCCTGGAGCGGTACGACGTCGACGGCCTGTTCTTCAACATGTTCAGCAACCCGGCGTCGGACTACAGCGGCAACCCGCTCGGCATCTGCCGGTGCGACGACTGCGCGCGCCTGTTCCGCGCCCGCTTCCACCGCGAGTTGCCGACGAGCCCCGACCGCGATTACCAGGAGTTCCTCCGCGACGCGACGCGGACGATGTCGGAGACGATCCGCGCCCTCATCAAGGCCAGGCGCCCGAAGGCGGCCCTGGTGGGGACCTCGCCCGAGGTCACCGACATGGTGTTCTCGGAGTCCAACACCGCCGTGCGGCGCCCCCTGCCGCTGTGGCCGTACGCCTCGAGCGACAACGTGAGCCGCGCCAGGAACACCTGGCCCGAGAAGATGGCGATCAACCAGTGCATGTCGTTCATCGACTTCCCGTGGCGGTTCGCCATGGTCCCCCGGCCGGAGATCCGCACCCGGCTGTGGCAGAACGTGGCCAACGGCGGCGCCGCGGCGATCAACGTGCACGGCACGCTCGAGCAGCAGGACCGGGCGGCGCTGGAGACGGCCAGGCCGATCTTCGCCTGGCTGAAGGACCACCAGGAGTATTACGTCGGGCAGGTGCCGGCCGCGCGGGTCCTGCTCCTGCGCGACCGCAGCCCGGAGGCGGCGCACCGCGGCGTGTTCCGCCTGCTCTCCGAGCAGCACCTGCCGTTCGGCGTGGTGGACAACCTGGGCTGGAAGGGCGAGCGGCCGGTCGACCTCGTGATCGCGACGGGCGAGACGCCGGAGGGGCTCGAGCCGTGGGTCCGCCAGGGCGGGCGCCTGCTCATCGCCGGCCCCACCCCGCCGCAATTCCCGGTGGCGGAGACGGAGAAGGTATGGAAGGACCCCGACGGGGCCTATTTCCGCGTGCGCGACCGGTCGATGTTCCCCTCCCTCCGCGGCACCGACGTCCTCTTCATGTACGGGGAGTACCGGGAGCTGAAGGGCTCCGGCCCGCTCACCTTCATCCCGCCGTCGATGTACGGCCCACCGGAGCTCGTGCACGTCGACTGGAAGGACACCAGCTCGCCGGGCCTGGTGGTGAAGGCGTACGGCCAGGGCGAGGTAGCGTGGCTCCCGTGGG
>DATBCM010000412.1:0-2782 GCA_036270455.1 Gemmatimonadales bacterium
CGGCCGTGATGGTGTACGACCTCGACGGCCAGCATGGCCGCCAGTTCGCGACGGGCCTCAGGAACTCGGTCGGCATCGCCTTCAATCCGGCGACGGGCGAGCTCTGGGGCACGAACAATGACCGGGACAATCTGGGCGACGACCTGCATCCCGAGCACCTGAACATCATCAAGGACGGGAAGTGGTACGGCTGGCCCAAGTGCTATCTCCCCGGCAAGAACAACCCCGAGTATCCGAGCGCCTTGTGTGACACCGTCGAGCCCCCGGCCCTCACCTTCCAGGCCCACTCAGCGCCCCTCGGCCTCGCGTTCTACACGGGCAAACAATTCCCCGCGGAGTATCAGGGCGACGCCTTCGGGACCTTCCACGGTTCCTGGAACCGGTCCACGCCGACGGGCGACAAGGTGATCCGCATCCACATCAAGGACGGGAAGCCGGTGTCGAGCGAGGACTTCGTGACGGGCTGGCAGCTCCCGGACGGCACCCGCTGGGGCCGGGTGGTAGGATTGCTCGTGCTTCCCGATGGCTCGCTCCTGATTTCGGACGACAACGGTGGACGCGTGTGGAGGGTGACCTATGGCAAGTGAGCGCTGGGAACGCGTGGGGCTGGGTGTCGTCGCGGCGCTGGCGGTCGCCCTGCCGGCGTGGCGGATCGCGGCCCCGCGGCCGGCACCCGTCGACATTCACTCGGAGTACGTCAAGTACGTGTCGGGCAGGGACTCGATCACCGCGTTTCTGGCGTACCCGGAGCGCAAGGATGCGGCACCGGGCGTGATCGTGATCCACGAGATCTTCGGGATGTCCGACTTCGTGAAAGACCGCGTGACGGAGCTGGCGAAGGACGGATTCGTCGCCGTCGCCCCCGATCTGCTGTCCCGCCGGGGCGGTACGCCGGCCACCCAGGATCAGGCGGTGCAGATGATCCGCGGCCTCAATCCGGACACGCTGACCCAGGACCTCGACGCGACCTACAATTTTCTCCGGGGCATTCGCGCGGTCCGGGCCGACCGGATCGGCGTGATCGGGTTCTGCTGGGGCGGAGGTCAGAGCTTCCGGTACGCGACCAACAATGCGCAGCTCAAGGGCTTCGTCGTCTGCTACGGTCCCGGCCCGGACTCCGCGTCGCTGGCGCGCCTCAAGGCGCCGGGGCTCGGTGTGTACGCCGAGAAGGACGCGCGGATTTCGCTGTCGGTGCCGGCCACGGACTCGATGATGAAGAAACTCGGGAAGTCCTATCAGTACCGGATCTATCCCGGGGTGAGCCACGGCTTCATCCGGGCCCGCGACATTCCCGCGGTGACGGACATGGCGTGGTCCGATGTGATTGGGTTCTTTCACAAGAACCTGGGTTCCTGACGGTCGAACCCGGGCTGAAGCCTGGGCCCGGCACAGCGTGGCGCTTCAAGCGCAATGTCCTGTTGGGCCACTCTTTGAGAGTGGGAACGAACGGGCCTGAACCTGCCTCAGTGAGAGGCCCGCTCCCGGAGATAGACGAGCGCGCGTTCCAGCACCGCGTCCTTCCCGGTCTGGAAGTCGGCGACTGTTTCAGTGACCGGCATCTCCGGCGCGATCCCGGTAGCCGCGAATTCACTGCCGTCGGGGAAGGCGTCCCGCGTCACGGTCACCCGGAAGAACCACCCCGCCGACAGGGGCAGGGTCAATACCTGTCCCGTGCCTCCCGCCGACGGCTCTCCCACGATCGGTCCCCGCTGAGCATTGCGGAACGCGACGAGCAGGTCGGCGCCGGCGCCTGCGGTACGCGCGGAGGCCAGCAGGGCGACGGGGCCGTCGAAGGAGGGCAGGCCGGCGTCAGGGGCGATCGTGTCGGGTGGGCCTGCGAACCAGGCGCCCGCCGAGTCGGGCATGTCGGGGCCGCGGTACGCGGGGCGATACTCCGGGGTACGCCAGCGGGACGTGACGAAGACGTGGGACATGAGGCGCGCCAGGATGCGGTAGCCTGACTCGCGTCCGCCTCCGGTCCCCTCGTTTTCCCGGAGGTCGACGATCAGGCCCCGGACACCGGTCCAGCGGATAAAGCGGCGATTGAATTGGGAGACGATATCGGGGTCGCCGCAGGAATTGAGGTGAACGACGGCGATGCCGCCCGGTGCGGTGTCCACCACCAGGGGCCTCAGCTCGAAGGGCGAGCGGTCGGACGCCGAGACGGAGCGGGTGAGGGACGCGCCGCCGCCCTCCCCCTTTGGCCCCCTGAGGGCGAGTTGGACGGGTGTACCACGGTCTCCCCGGAGCATGGCGGCGACGGCGCGGTCCCAACGGGTGGCGGCGGTGGAGCCAGGGACCGCGGGGAGAATGGAGTCCCGGATCCAGGTGGCGGCGGGGATGCCCTGGACGGCGACGATCTCGAAGCCCCGGTTGGGCCTCGCGATCCGGAGCTCGTCGTTCTCGGCGTAGTCCGCCACGAAGGGGCGTCCCTCGATGGCGCGGAGGCGCAGGGGCGGGCGGGCGGTCCGCGAGCGCACGGCGGCCGGTGGAACGACCGCCGCCTGGCCATCGTTCAACAGGGCGGCGAAGCCTTCAAGGCGGCGCCAGAACACCACGTCCGACTGGCGTTGGGCGGCGAGTGCGAGATTGGCGTCGAGCGCGGAGTCCCAGTTGGCCCGGACGTGGTCCCAGTAGGCGTAGTTGTACCGCGCGTCGGACCAGAGGGTGGCGACGATGCGCGCGCGATCTGTGGCCGAGAGTTGTTGACCCGAGACCGTCCCGGTGCCCAGGACGGTCACCAGGAGCACGAGCGGGATGCGTGACGGCATTGCCCTAATCT
>DATBCM010000413.1:0-7661 GCA_036270455.1 Gemmatimonadales bacterium
CTCCTCGCGGCCGGGGATCCGCTGCCCTGGGTCGGTGCGGTCCGCTGGCTCGCCGGCCCCACGCCGGACTCCACTCTCGCACTCGTCTCCCTCTCCTTCGCCAACCATTCCCTCCGCTTCCGGAGGGACGGGAACGACTTCATCGCGGCTTACCGCGTGGAGCTCACGTTCCATGGCGTGTCGGGCGCCAACAGGACGCTCACCCGGGACGAGACCGTCCGGGTCCGCACGTTCCAGGAAACGCTCCGCGCCGACGAGAGCGTGATTTTCCAGCAGTACCTCACGGTTCCGCCCGGACCGAGCACCATCGCCATCGTGGTCCGGGATCGCGACGCCGTCGGTGCCTCGCGCCAGGAGCTGGTGGACACCATCCCCAGCTTTGCCGGGCCGGCCCTCTCGACCCCGATTCCCGTGTACGAAGGGGCAGGGCGGACCCGTCGCGACACCGTTCCCGCGCTGGTGGCCAACCCCCGCGCGACACTCCCCTATGGCAACGACACGCTGTTCTTCTACGTCGAGGCGTACAACCTGCCTGCCGGCAACAAGGTCGCCGCCGCCGTAGTGGGATCCAAAGGAGATACGCTCTGGTCCGATACCCTCACCCTCGATCCCCGTGAGGGCGTGGCCCGGACCATTTTCCGCGTCCCGCCGACCAAACTCCCGGTGGGTCAGGAGCGATTCTATGCCGAGGCGGTCGGGGCCGGCCGGAACGTGGTGGCACCGTTTCTGGTCAGCTTCTCGTCGCAGTGGGTGGTGACGAACTTCGATCAAATGCTCAGCCTGCTGCGGTTCTTTCCGCGCCAGGACCTGATCGCGAAGCTCCGTGCCGCGCCGGACTCCCTCCGTCCCCAGGCGTGGCGTGACTTCTGGAACGCGTCGGATCCGGTGACGCTCACACCGGAGAACGAAGCGCTGAACCTGTACCTCACGAAGGTCCAGATCGCGAGCCAGCGGTTCAACGAGTCCGCGGATCCGGGGTGGCTCACCGACCGCGGGGAAGTGTTCATCACCCTCGGCGACCCCGACGAGGCCTACGATCTCGAGAACGAGTATTCGCGGACCGGTGTGCACGGGATCCGCTGGATTTATTCGAGCCTCCGCCTCGATCTGTTCTTCGTGGACCAGACCGGGTTCGGCCGCTATCGGATGACGCCGGGATCCCGCGCGGACTTCGACCGCGTGGCTACCCGGCTGCGTCACGAGGACTGATGCGGCGCGCCGCCGGGGCGCTCCTTCTGTGCTGGCCGTTGGCCCTGTCGGCGCAAAAGCCCGTGTCCGCCGAAGTCGCCCGCGCCGAATCCCTCGAAACGGCAGGCCGCCCCTGGCACGCGGCTGAAGCGTTCGTCACCGGGGCCGGCACCGCCGCCGCGCCCGCCTCTCCCCAGCTGCTCATCGCCAACGCGCGGGCCGAGCTCGCGGCCCGGCGCTACTCCCGCGTCGTGGCACTATTGGAGAAACGCCCCTGGCTGGCGGACTCCGGTGGCGGCGTCGGCTACGCGATCCTGGCGGAGGCCGAGGACCGCCTGGGGCGTTCGGCGGATGCCGCGCGGGATTACCTGCGGGCCCGCGCGAGTGCGTCAGGAAGCCGCGCGGCCCTGCTGGCGGTCCGGGCCGCGGTGGTATTCGATCGCGCCGGCCAGCCCGACAGTGCCCGCTTCTACTATGTGGCGGCCCGTTCGGCGGGCTTAAGCTCGATCGACGATTGGCTCCGCCTCCGCGAGGCCGGCGTCAGCCGGGACACGCTCAGCGTCGACTCACTTCTGGCCGGGCTTCCATTCCCGGCCTCACGCCGCGCGCCGCTCTATCGGGGCCGGGCGCTCCTGGCGGCGGGGGACTCTGGGCCGGCCGTGGATGTGCTCGCGACGGCGCCGGGGGGTGCGCTGCAAGCGGCGGAAGTGGCCCTGGCCCGGGGGGATTCGGCCTGGGCCCGGAACCTCCTCTATCACCTGCTCGCGAGCGCCCCGCAGTCCGATGACGCGGCCGCGGGCGAAGCCCTCGCCCAGGGACCCCTGCCGCCCCTGACGTCCGCTGAACGCACGTCCCTGGCGCAGGTGCTCCGGACCCACGGAGACGTGCCGGCGGCCGTGGTGCAGGTGCGTCGCGCCATCCTCTCCGGCGACTCGAGTGCCGCAACACTCCTCCTGTGGAGTGATCTCCTGGTGAGCTCGCGGAAGGACCGGGAGGCGCTCCGGGCGGTGTCAGCCGCCGTTCTCCTCGCCGCGGACTCCTCCACCCGCGCACTCGCCACGTATCGCCGGGCCCGGGTACTCGTCCGCATGGGGGACTCGAGCGCCAGCCAGGCGCTTTCGGATTTCGCGCGCGCGTACCCGGGAGACTCTGCGGCCGTCACCGCGCTCTACCTGGCGGGGGACCGCCTGGCCGAGCGCGGCGATTCGTCAGGCGCCGAAGCGATGTTCCGCGAGCTGGTGTCGGCGCACGCCCTCGATCCCGCGTCCGTGCAGGCGCGGCTGCGCCTCGGCTCCTGGGAATACCGCCGGGGACATCTGGACCGGGCCGCGGAATGGTTCCAGGGAGAAGTCGGGGCCGCTCCCGGCACTCATGGCGCGGCGCGTTACTGGCTGGCGAAGATCGCCGCGGCCCGGGGGGACGTGGCGGCGGCGAACGCGCAATGGACGGCGCTCGCCCACGACGACTCGATCGGCTACTACGGACTGCGGGCGCGAAAGGCCGCGGGCTTGCCGCCCCTCACGGTCGCTGAGGGCTACGACACACTGGTGCCCGCGGTGACGGCCGGACTCGCCCGCCTCGACACGCTCCGGTTCGCCGGACTCGATTCCGAGGCGGACCTCCAGGTACGCGCACTGGTCGGCGCCCCGCCCGACTCGGTGCCTCAGCTGCTCGCCTGGAGCTCCGGGCTCGCCTCACGGGGGTGGGGGTCCATGTCCGTGCGGTTGGCGTGGCTCGCCGCGCCCCGGGCGCCCGGCGACCCCAGAGTGCTGCGCGCGATCTTCCCCTGGCCCAACCGGCGCGCAGTCGAGGCCGAGGCGAGTGAGTTTCACGTCGATCCGTACCTGCTGGCGGCCCTGATCCGGCAGGAGAGCGTGTTCGATCGCGAGGCCCTGTCGCGCGTCGGGGCGCGGGGGCTCACCCAGCTCATGCCCAGCACGGCCGCGTACACGGCGCGAGGTCTCGAGCTGCCGTTCGCTCCCGAGTGGCTGACCGTGCCCGACCTCAATCTCCACCTGGGTGCGGCGCATCTGGGGACGCTGCTGGCTCGGTACCAGGGCCGGGTGGACGCCGCGGTCGCCTCGTATGACGCCGGGAGTATTCCCGTGGACCGGTGGCTCGCGCGGGCGCCGGGGGCGGACCCCGACTTGTTCGTGGAGGATGTCGCGTACGTGGAGACGCGGGGGTACGTGCGGTCGGTCTTGCGGAACTGGGAGATCTACCGCGCACTCTACGGAGCGAACTGACCCGCACCGGCTCAGGGCTCCAGCCGGGCTTAGATTCCCGTCATGCCTGCCGCACCCCGTTCCACCGACGCACTCTTCCTCGTGGACGGGTACGCGCTCATCTATCGGGCGTTTTTCGCGATGATCGCGCGTCCCCTCACCACCCGGCACGGCGAGAACACCTCGGCCGCGTGGGGTGTGACGAACTTCCTGCTCCGCCTGCGGGAACGGCACCAGCCGGGGTACTTGGGCTGGATCAACGACCGGGGCGTCTCGTTCCGCGAGCGGCTGTACCCGGAGTACAAAGCGACGCGCCAGAAGCTCACGGCCGAGCTCCAACAGGACTTCGACCGGTCGGTGGACCGCATTGCCCAGCTCCTCGAGGCCTTCCGGGTCCCACTCGTGACCGTGGAAGGCTTCGAGGCCGACGACGTCATCGGAACCCTGGCCGCCAAAGCCAGCGAGACCGGGGTGTTGTCGGTGATCGTGTCGGGGGACAAGGACTTCTACCAGCTGATCGGACCCAGGGTGTCCCTCCTGAACCCGGGCCGTTCCGGCCCTGCCGGCGTCGAGGAGCAGTGGGTGGACGAATCGAACGCGTCGGAGCGGCTGGGTGTGCCGCCTCGTCAGGTGATCGACTACCTCGCACTGGTGGGGGACAGCTCGGACAACGTTCCCGGGGTGAAGGGGATCGGCGAGAAGACCGCGGTCGAGCTGCTCACCAAGTACCCCGACCTGGAAACGATCCTCTCGCACGCGGGCGAAATTCCGGGGAAGCGGGCGCGGGAAGCCCTGCTGGCTCATACCGAGGAGGCGCGGCTCTCCAAGGATCTGGTGACCATCAGGCGCGACGTCCCGGTCACCCTGGACCTCGAGGCCCTCCGGCTGAAGCCCCTCGACGGACCCCGTCTCACCGAGCTGTTCACCGAGCTCGAGTTCCGCTCCTTGATCGCGAAAGTCACGGGTCCTGAGGCGTCGGCACCCGCCCCTGTCACTCCCGCTGTCCCCGCCGCCCCTACGGGTCCGGCCGCGCCCGCACCGGCCATGGCCGCCGTCCCGGCACGCGTCCTCGACGACGTGGCTGGGCTCGCCGGCGTGATCGCCGAATGCCGCAGAGCACCGCTGATCGCCATCGACACCGAAGCATCAGCCATCGATCCCCTCCGCGCCTCGCTGGTCGGGTTATCGCTCGCGGTGGCTCCGGGCCAGTCCTGGTACCTGCCCTTTGCGCACCGGCCACCGGACGGTGAGCTGGCCGGCGGCGAGCCGCCGCGGAATCTCCCGGCGCTTTCGAGCCCGGCGCTCGCTCCCCTCCGCGACCTGCTCACCGATGCGTCGGTGAAGAAGGCCGGGCACAACATCAAGTACGACTGGCTGGTGCTCCGCCGCGCCGGCGTGGAGCTGACCGGGGTCGCCTACGACTCGATGCTGGCGAGCTTCGTGCTCGATCCGGGCCGCCGGTCGCACGCCCTGGACGCCCTCGCCCTCGAACGGTTGAACCTGCCCATGCGGACCTACGCGGACGTGGCGGGACGGGGACGTGCGGAGCGCCCCTTCGCCGATGTCCCGGTGCCGGACGCGGCCCGCTATTGCTGCGATGACTCCGAGATGGTGTTGCGGCTGGTGGAGGCGTTCGCCGGCGAGCTCGACGATCATCGCCTGCGCCCGCTGCTCGATACCATCGAGGTGCCGCTCATCCGGGTGCTCGCGGACATGGAGTGGGCGGGGATCCGCGTGGACCGGGAGCTGCTCGCCACGCTCTCGCGCCAGTTCGCGATCGATCTCAGCCGCCTCGAGAAGGAAATCCACGCCGCGGCAGGGACGGATTTCAACATCGCTTCGACGCCTCAGCTGCGCACCGTTCTGTTCGAGAAGCTTCAGCTGCCGGTCCTGAAGAAGACGAAGACCGGGGCGTCGACCGACTACGAGGTCCTGGAACAGCTGGCCGCGATGGGACACGAAGTGCCGCGCCTGCTGATCGAGTACCGGGAGCTGTCCAAGCTCAAGTCGACGTACGTCGATTCGCTGCCGTTGACCATCAACCCCGACACGGGGCGGATCCATACCAGCTTCAATCAGACCGGCGCCGCCACGGGACGTCTGTCGTCATCCGATCCGAATCTCCAGAACATCCCCATCAGGACCGAGCGGGGCGAGGAGATTCGCCGCGCGTTCATCGCGTCCCCGGCGTGTGTGCTGCTCGCGGCGGACTACTCCCAGATCGAGCTGCGCCTGCTCGCGCACCTGTCCGGGGATCCGTTGCTGGTCGAGGCGTTCGAACGGGGTGGGGACATTCACCGGCAGACCGCCGCGGTGATCTTCGGCGTGCCGGACCAGGACGTGACGCCCGAGATGCGGGCGCGGGCCAAGACCATCAACTTCGGCACGATCTACGGCCAGGGACCCTTCGCCCTCGCCCGGATGCTTTCGATTTCCCAGGACGAGGCGAAACGGTTCATCGCGGAGTACTTCCAGCGCTTCGCGGGCGTGCGCACCTGGCTCGACCGCACGGTGGCGGAGGCGCGGCAGCGCGGCTACACGGAGACCATCTTCAAGCGCCGGCGGTACATCCCCGAGCTGAAGGACAAGAACTTCAACATGCGCGCCTTCGGTGAGCGCACCGCCACCAACTCCCCGCTGCAGGGATCGGCGGCCGACCTGATCAAGGTCGCGATGATCCGCATCGCCGCCGGGCTGGCGGAGCGGAAGCTGGGGACCCGTATGCTGCTCCAGGTGCACGACGAGCTGGTGTTCGAGGTCCCCGAAGGCGAGCGGGAGGCCGCGGGGGCGCTGGTGAAGCAGGAAATGGAAGGGGCGGCCCAGCTGCGGGTGCCCCTGGTCGTGGGCGTCGGCACCGGTCCGAACTGGGTGGACGCCAAGGGATAGACGCTCCACATTAGCGTGATGCGCCCACGCCGTGGCTTCACGCTCATCGAGCTGATGATCGTCATCGTCATCATCGGCATTCTCGCCACCATGGCGATCCTCAACTACACGACCTCGAAACAGAAGTCCTACGAAGCCCAGATGAAGTCCGACCTCCGGAACCTGGCCACAGCCGAAGAGGCGTACTTCTACGACAGCGCGTCGTACACGAGCAGCTTGCCCCTGATGAACAACTTCGCGCCCAGCGCGGGGGGCACGATTGTGGTGAACGAGGCGACCCGGGTGGGCTGGTCGGCTACGGCCTCGAGCACCGGGACCGGCCGTAAATGCTACCTGTTCATGGGCACCGCCACCCCCGTCGGCCCCACGACCAAGGAGGGCGTGGCCGTCTGCTCCTGACGGAGTTGATCAGGACCTTCGCGCGCCGGCGTGAGGGGATGGAGTACGCGATGGACGGCGGGGTCTGGTTGCATCGGCACCGCATTCGCGACGAGCCGATGATCCACCTCGTCTCGTCCCGCCGGGAGCCCCTCATCGTCGTCGGCGACCGCCTGGGCCTCGATCCTGCCTGGCTCCAGTACAAACCCCTGAAGGACCCGCGCAGCGGCGTGCGGGTCGAAGCGTGGCATTGGGATTTGTGGGGGGAGCCGAAACGCCGGCTGGAAGAGCTGCTCGCCACCGGTCAGTGACCGGGCGGGGGGTCCTTCGGGGCGCGGACGCCCGGCCACCAGTTCCAGCGTCCCGCGATGTGCATGATGGCGGGCACCAGGACCATCCGGATCAAGGTCGCGTCGAGGAGCACGGCGACGGCGAGCCCGAATCCCATGAACTGCACCGCCAGGACCCGCGACAGCGCGAAGACCCCGAACACGATCACCATGATGGCCGCCGCAAACGTAATGGTGGACGCGGTGCTCGACAGGCCCTCCATGGTCGCGTGGTCATTCCGGCCGGTCTTGTCGAAGATTTCCTTGACCCGCGTGAGGAGAAATACCTCGTAGTCCATCGACAGCCCGAACACCACCGCGAACACGAGTACGGGCACCACCACGAAGATCGCTTCGGTGGGCCCGTCCAGGTGGAAGAGTGACCCCAGGACACCGCGCTGGAACACCAGCACCATCATGCCGAAGGCGCCTCCGACCGACAGGCAGTTGAGCAGGACGGCTTTCAGCGGCACCAGGAGCGATTTGAAGGCGATGAACAGCATCACGGCGGTGACGCCCAGGATAAGCGCGACGATCCCGGGGAAGCGCGATAACAGATCGTGCTGAAGGTCCACACTGGTCGCGGCGAAACCGCCGACGAGAATGGTCGCCCCGTCGAGGCCGCGTACTCCGCGGCGGGCCGCCTCGCGCGCAT
>DATBCM010000414.1:0-7235 GCA_036270455.1 Gemmatimonadales bacterium
TGGCGTCCACCACCTGGCCGTTGTCGAGGGTCACGATGTCGGCGGTGCCGCACGAGCGTTCACACCCGTTCGGGAAGAACAGGTAGGTGCGCGTGCCCGCGTGCCGGACCTCGGTGGGTGCTCCCCACAGCGAGTAGACCTGCGACTCCGACATGCCCGGAGCCACGGTGCCCGTGTCCGGAGACGAGTACGGCTTGTCCTGGACCGGTGTCACCGGACCGTGCGGCTGTTGGGCCGTCTGCCCCGGCCTGGCTTGGCCGGGCTTGGCGGCATTGGCCGGGGCCGGAGCGGGTGTCTGGGCCGGCGGCGTGGCCAGGTGCGTGGGCGGTGGGGGCGTCGGCTTCTTGGAGAAGAGCCCCTTCACCTTGTTGAGCTGCTCACACCCCGCGGTGGTGACCGCCAACAGCGCGCAGATCGCCAGCATGCTGCGTCGCATCGCGAGCCTCCAAGGAGAAAAAGACACGGGCCCCGTCCTGGCCGCCCAGCACCGGCGCGTTCAGTCGCTCCGGATGCGGCATCACACCGACCACGTTTCGCGCGGCATTGCACACACCGGCGATGCCGTTGGTCGAACCATTCGGATTCTCTCCGACGTACCGCCAGACCACCCGTCCCTCCGCCTCGAGAGCGGCCAGGGTGGGTGCATCAGCAACATAGCGTCCGTCGCCGTGCGCGATGGGGACGGTGATCTCCTCCCCCTTCCGGTAGGCGTTCGTGAAGGGGGTATCGACTGCCTCCACCCGCAACCGGACCGGCCGGGAGACGTACCGGAGGCGGTCATTCCGGACCAGGCCCCCGGGCAGGAGGCCGGCTTCGCAGAGGATCTGAAAGCCGTTGCAAAGGCCGAGGACCGGCCCGCCGGCCCGGGCGTGTGTAGCCACCGCCTCCATGATGGGCGAGAAGCGGGCAATGGCCCCCGACCGGAGGTAGTCGCCGTAGCTGAAGCCCCCCGGCAGGATGACCACGTCCGCACCCTGCAAGTCGGTGTCCTTGTGCCAGACGTAGTACGGGTCGCTCCCGGCATCCCGGGCGGCGTCCACGGTCTCGACCTCGGAATTCGTTCCGGGGAACACCACCACGGCCACGCGCCGCATCAGGCCGGCTCCACGGCGACCAGGTAGTCCTCGGTCACCGGATTGGCCAGCAGGCGGTCGCACATGGCTTTGGCCTGCTGCTCGGCGGCGCCCGAATTCGCGGCGTCCACCGTCAACACGAGGTGCTTCCCGACGCGCGCGCCGTTGACGTCGGCGAAGCCGAGGGCGTGCAGGGCGTGCGCGACGGCCTGACCCTGGGGGTCGAGGATGCCGCCCCGGGGCATCACGCGGATCTCGACGCGGAAGGAGGCCATCAGGTTCCCCGGGGCCGGTGTAGCTCCGCGGAGCCGCGGTCGGTATCGCCGATCACGATGGGGCCGGCGGTCTCCGCCTCCTCGTCTTCGTCGGCGGTCACGAAGAGGCCGAGCAGGGCGGCCCGGACCACGCCGTAGGTCACGTAGGTCACACCCAGGGGGAAGAAGAAGACGTCGTGCTTCCAGATGCCGAACACCAGCATCGCAATGATGACGGCGAACGACAGAATGCCCCGGACGGTGCGGATGCCGGCACGCGGCACCGTCGCGTAACGGACATTCGAGACCATCAGGATGGCGAGCCCGATGATCAGGAACGTCAGGAACCGGTCCCAGGGAATGAAGTGCACCGACGCGTCGTAGAGCGCGGTCTGGGTGAACGGGTAGAAGGTCGCCATGGTCATGCCGGCGGCGGGCGACGGCAGTCCGATGAACGCGGTCTTCGCGCGACCCGCCTGCGTGACGTTGAAGCGGGCGAGGCGCAGCGCGGCGGCCATGACGTAAAAAAAGCAGAGGACCCAGGCGAGGGGTCCGCCGTCGGCGAATTGTACCCGGTACATCAGGAAGGCCGGTGCGACGCCGAACGACACGACGTCGACCAGCGAGTCGAGCTCGGCGCCGAAACGCGTGCCGGTATTCGAGAGCCGCGCGACGCGGCCGTCGAGCGTGTCCAGGATGCCGGCGAACACGATGAACCACCCGGCCCGGTAGAAGTCGCCGCGCTGGGCCAGCACCATCGACCAGAACCCGAAGAACAGATTGAAGATGGTGAAGAGGCTCGGCACGATGATGACGACGCGCCGGATGTTCGGAGGCCGGAGGCGGGGTCCCGCCATCAGGGATACTCCGCGAGCACCGTCGCCGCCGCGTGCACCTTGTCGCCCACCTTCACCGCGATCCTGGCGTTGGCGGAGGCGGGCAGGAAGACGTCCACGCGCGAGCCGAACCGGATCATCCCCAGGCGCTCCGCCTGCACCGCTGGATCGCCGACCTTGGCGTCGGTCACGATGCGCCGGGCGATGGACCCCGCGATCTGCCGCACCAGCAAGGGCCCGCGCGGTCCCCGCACGCCGATCGACGACTGCTCGTTGTCGAGCGAGGCCTTCTCCCGGGCCGCATGCAGGAACTTGCCGGGATTGTAGTAGCGGTATTCCACGGTGCCGTTCACCGGATACCGGTTCACGTGCACGTTGAACACGCTCATGAAGATCGAGACGCGCACCGAGGGCGCCTTGAGGTACGCCGGTTCATCCACCTGCGCGACACTCACGATGGTGCCGTCGGCGGGAGAGATCACCGCCTGGTCGCCGCGGGGACCGGTGCGGACCGGATCCCGGAAAAAGACGAGGAGCCAGACGGCGAAGGGCAGCCAGAGGAGCGTGGGAAGCCACCACCAGTGGCTGCCGGTGTTCGCCGCCCAGATCCCGAGGGCCAGAAGCGCCCAGCCGGGGAGAATGAAGGGCCAGCCCTCGGGGGCCATCCGCATCAGGCGGTCTCCAGCGCGTGCCCGGTCACGAGCAGATAGGCCTCGCGATACCGTTCACTGGTGGCCTGCACGACGTCCTTGGGCAGGGCCGGCGGCGGCGCGTCGCCGTTCCATGTGCCCTGCTTCTTGAGCCCTGAGAGGTAGTCGCGCAGGGGCTGCTTGTCGAACGACGGCTGGCCCTTGCCCGGCGTGTAGCGGTCGGCCGGCCAGAACCGTGAGGAGTCGGGCGTCAGGACCTCATCGATCAGGAGCAGGGTCCCGTCGGTCGTCGTGCCGAACTCGAACTTCGTATCCGCGATGATGATCCCGTGCTCCAGGGCGTAGGCGCGGCCGGCGTCGTACAGCGCGAGCGAGGCGCGCTTCAGCCGCTCCCCCATCACGCGGCCCAGGGTCTCGACCACGTGGGCGAAGGTGACGTTCTCGTCATGGCCCGTCTCCGCCTTGGTGGCCGGGGAGAAGATCGGCGGATCGAGGCGATCACTCTCCACCAGACCGGGGGCGAGCGGCTCGCCGGCGAGCGTCCCCGACTTCTGATATTCCGCCCACGCCGAGCCCGACAGGTAGCCCCGGACGACGCACTCGAACGACACCGGTGTGGTGCGCTTCACCAGCATCGCGCGTCCCGCGATCATGGCGCGGTGGCCGGCGAGGGCCGGCACCTTCTTGATGATGGCCGCGGTGTCCGCGGTGATCATGTGATTCGGGATCACCTTGTCGAGCTTCTTGAGCCAGAAGGCGGACATCTGCGTGAGGACCGCGCCCTTGTGCGGGACCGCTTCGTCCATCACGACGTCGAACGCGCTGACGCGGTCACTCGCCACCATGAGGAGGGTGTCCGCGTCCACTTCGTACATCTCCCGGACCTTACCGCGGCGCAGGAGGGGCAGGGGGAGCGTGCTTTCGCGTAGCGCCGTCGTCATACCGTGACCTCGGCCGGGGTCGCCGTGGGGGCCGCCCGCTGGACCGCGTGAAGGATGGGGGGGAGAACCTCGTCCAGGAATTCGTCCACCTGCTGAGGAGCGCGGCCCACGTACCCAGCGGGGTCGAGGTCCCCGGTGCGGGCCGAGAGGCCGAGCGCCCGGAAGGCGGGATCGGAGTCGAGCCGTTCGAGCAGATCGTTGGGCGTCCCAGCCTCGGCCATGGCGTTCGCCACCGTCTGGCTGTGCGCGCGGATGACTTCGTGCAGCGTTTGCCGGTCCCCGCCCGCCTTGACGCCCCGCATGAGCAGCGCTTCCGTGGCGAGGAAGGGCATCTGATCCGCCACGCGCCGCGCGATGACGGCTTCGCGGACCTCGATGCCGGCCGCGACGTTGGTCGCGAGGACCAGGATCGCATCGGCGGCGAGGAACGCCTCGGGGATCACCAGCCGCCGGTTGGCGCTGTCGTCCAGCGTCCGCTCGAGCCACTGCGTCGCGGCGGTGTGCCAGGCGTTCCCCTCGAGCTCGATCACGAACCGGGCGAGCGACGTCATCCGCTCCGCGCGCATCGGGTTCCGCTTGTACGCCATCGCCGACGATCCGACCTGCTCGCTCTCGAACGGCTCGAGCAGCTCGCCTTCGTGCTGCAGGAGTCGCAGGTCGGTCGCGAACTTCGCGGCTGAGGCGGCGATGCCCGAGAGCGCGGCCAGGACTTCCGCGTCGAGCTTCCGCGTGTACGTCTGCCCGGTGACCGGGAAGACCTGACTGAACCCGAGCTTCTGGGCCACCAGGGCGTCGAGCTTGCGGACCTTCTCGTGATCCCCGGCAAAGAGCTCGAGAAACGAGGCCTGGGTCCCGGTGGTGCCCTTCACACCGCGGAAGCGGAACATCTCGAGGCGGTGCAGGAGCTCCTCCGCATCGAGGACGAAATCCTGCATCCACAGCGTGACGCGCTTGCCCACTGTGGTGAGCTGGGCGGGCTGGAAGTGCGTGTAGGCGAGACAGGAGACGCGGGACGTCCGGCGCGCCAGTTTGCCGAGCGCCACCAGGACCGCGGCCACGCGGCCGAGGAGGAGCTGGAGGCCCTCGCGCATCAACAGGAGATCGGCGTTGTCGGTCACGAAGGCCGAGGTGGCGCCGAGGTGCACATAGGGCCGCGCCGCGGGCGCCTGGTCGCCGAGCGCGTGGATGTGCGCCATGACATCGTGCCGCAGACGGCGCTCATGCTCCGCCGCGCGGGCGAGGTCCACGTCGTCGAGATGCGCGGTGAGCTGTTTGATGGCCGCGGCGGGAATCTCGAGACCGAGCTCCCGCTCCGACTCCATCAACGCGAGCCAGAGGCGCCGCCAGAGCCCGTACCGGCGCGGGTCGCTCCAGAGCGACTGCATCGCCGGTGAGGCATAGCGGGTGCCGAGCGGGGAGCTATAGGTCAAACGGTCGCCTTGGCGCGCTTGGTGAGCTTGCCCCAGTCGGCGAGAAACTGCTCCAGGCCGCGGTCGGTCAGCGGATGTTGGAGGAGCTTCTTGAGGATGTCGGGGGGCAGGGTCGCCACATCGGCGCCCACCATCGCGGCGTCCACCACGTGCCGCGGGTGGCGGATGGAGGCCGCGAGGATTTCGGTCGCGTACTGGTAGTTGTCGAAGATCACGCGGGTCTCACGAATCACGTCCATCCCCTCCTGGCCCACATCATCCAGGCGGCCGATGAAGGGGGAGACGTAGCTCGCCCCCGCCTTGGCGGCGATGAGGCACTGCACGCTGGAGAAGCAGAGCGTGACGTTGGTCTTGATCCCCTGCCGGGAGAGGCGGCGCACCGCGACCATCCCGGCTTCGGTCATCGGAATCTTGACCACGATGTTGTCGGCGATCTTCATCAGTGACTCGCCCTCGCTCACCATGCCCTCGGCATCGATCGCGATGACCTCCGCCGAAACCGGACCCTCCACCAGTGAGCAGATCTCCTTCAGCACATCCCGGGGATCCACGTCGCCTGCGAACTTGGCGAGGAGCGATGGGTTGGTGGTGATGCCGTCGATCAGGCCCGCCTGCGCGGCCCAGCTGATGTCCTTCAGGTTCGCGGTGTCGAGAAAAAACTTCATGATGAGGCCCCGGCGTAGAGGTCAGCGGGATACCGCACGCACACCAGATAGAGTCCCTGGGGCGGGGCGGGCGGACTGGCCGCCCGGTTGTCGGTCGCGGCGAGCAGGCGAGGGAAGTCGGACGCCGGCCGGCGTCCCAGGGCGACGTCCACCATGGTGCCCACGAGAAAGCGCACCATGTGATGCAAGAACCGATCGGCTTCGATCGTGAAGGTCATCCCCGCACCGTCCGCTCGCGGCGCCCATTCGGCCAGCGCCACGCGGCATCGGTAGTGAGGTTTGACCTGTCCGGCCGCCGCGAATCCGCGGTAGTCATGTTCGCCGATCAACGTCCTCGCACACGTCGCCAGCGCGTCGGCATCGAGGGGCCGGCCGACAGGGCCCAGTGCCCACTCGAAGCGTCTCCGGAAGGGCGAATTCGCCGCCGCGTCGGTGCCGATCACGTACTGATACCGGCGGGCCGTCGCACTCTTCCGGGGATGGAAACCGGGCCGCATTTCCGTGACCCGTTCCACCCAGATGTCCTTCGGCAGCAGGGCGTTCAACGCCCGGTGCAGACCATTCACATCGTCGGCCCAGCGCTCGGACACCAGAAACCCCGCGCCCTGACCCAGCGCATGCACGCCGGTGTCGGTGCGTCCCGCACCGGTCACCGCGGTCCGGCGGTCCGTGATGCGCTGGAGAACGGATTCCATTTCTCCCTGCACCGTGCGGCCGGCCGGCTGCCGCTGCCACCCCACGAACTGCCCCCCGTCATACTGCACCACCGCGAGGAAGGGGCGGCTCGTCACCCGCTAAAAATAGAAAGGAGGAGGGACCCTTTCAAGGCACGCAACCCGTTGTCCTGTTTGACAAAGCACGATTCTTCGGGATACCTTTGGCGACCGTACCGTCCACTCATGCCAGACACCTCTCCGTCCTCCCCCGTTACGCAGGCCATTGCGGTGCTCGCCCGGGGCGAATCGCTGTCCGAGACGCTCGCCACCCAGGTATTCGACGTCGTGATGCGCGGCGAGGCTACTCCGGCGCAGATGGGGGCGATCCTGCTGGGCCTCCGTGCCAAGGGCGAGACGGCCGCCGAGGTCGCCGGCGTGGTGCGCGCGCTCCGGTCGGCCATGGTGAAGGTCACCGCCGAAGGCCCGCATGTGGTCGATACCTGCGGCACCGGGGGAGGCACGGTCTCCACATTCAACATTTCCACCGTCGCCGCATTCGTCGCCGTGGGGGCGGGGGCGACGGTGCCGAAACACGGCAACCGGTCCTATACCTCGCGGTGCGGATCCGCGGATGTGCTCGAGGCGATGGGCGTGACCATTCCCCCGGATGGCAAGACAGCCGAGCAGACCCTCTCGCGCGCGCGGATCGCGTTTCTCTTCGCCCCGCACT
>DATBCM010000415.1:0-4206 GCA_036270455.1 Gemmatimonadales bacterium
CAGGTGCGGGACGATGTCGACCCGCACCTGACCGCTGCTCAAGCCCTTGTACTGATGGTGGGATTCCTGAATCTCGAATCGGTGGTCTCGGCCAGTGCCACTTCACTCGCCATGGATGAACCCGCGCTCCGGCAGCGGTGGCGCGAAGGGGCGATCCGGCTTCTGGTCGCGGGCGTCGCCGCCCGTTAGCGGCCGACCATCTTCGGTTCCTTCGGGGCGTCACCCTCGAACACGAGGTGACCCGCCTCGAAACGCGCTCCCCGCAGGGCCAGGCTCAGCACCTCACCCAAGTCCGACACCAGATGGACATCGAGCGTCTGGCGAACCTCAGCCGGCAGGTCCTCCAGGTCCCGGCCATTCTCCTTGGGCAGGATGATGGTCTGAATGCCCGCCCGGACGGCGCCCAGCACCTTCTCCTTGACGCCCCCGATCGGCAGCACCTTCCCGCGGAGCGTCACTTCACCGGTCATCGCCAGGTCATGGCGCGCCGGCCTTCCGGACAGCGCCGAGACCAGCGCCGTCGCCATCGTCACGCCCGCCGAAGGGCCGTCCTTCGGGATCGCGCCCGCGGGAACGTGCACGTGCACGTCGGAATCCTGGAGCCGGCTTTCCGGAATCCCCAGCGAATCCGCGTGTGACTTGGCATACGTCCAGGCTGCGCGGGCCGACTCCTTCATCACGTCTCCGAGTTGTCCCGTGAGGGTCAACTCGCCTTTCCCGCGCATGACACTGGCTTCGACGAACATGATGTCGCCGCCGACGGGCGTGTAGTACATCCCCGTCGCGACGCCCACGTCGTCCGCGCCCGCCTTCCGCTCCGGATGGACCTTGGGCCGCCCGATCAACGTCGGCACGTCCGCCGCCGTCACGTTCACGATCGACGTCTCTTTCCCGGCGATCTTCCGGGCCGCCTTGCGGCCGACCTTTCCGATCTCACGCTCGAGCTGCCGGACCCCGGCCTCCCGCGTGTAGCTGGAAATCACCGCCTGCAGCGCATCGTCCGTGATGATGAGCTGCTCCGCGGTCAGTCCGTTCTCCTGGAGCTGCCGGGGAATCAGATACCGGCGGGCGATCTCCTGCTTCTCGCGCTCGGTGTACCCTGCGAACGTCACCGTTTCCATCCGGTCCATCAACGGGCCCGGAATGTTCTGGGGGAAGTTCGCCGTCGCGATGAACAGCACCTCGGACAGATCGAACGGCACGCCCAGATAGTGGTCGGTGAAGCTGTCGTTCTGCGCCGGGTCGAGCACCTCGAGCAGCGCCGAGGCGGGATCGCCCTGAAACGACACGCCGAGCTTGTCGACTTCGTCGAGCAGGAACACGGGGTTCTTGGCCCCCGCCTGCTTCATCCCCTGGATGATGCGTCCCGGCATGGCGCCGACGTAGGTGCGCCGATGGCCGCGGATGTCCGCTTCGTCCCGCGCGCCACCGAGGGAGATGCGCACGTACGGGCGCCCCATCGCGCGGGCGATGGACTTGGCGATCGAGGTCTTGCCGACCCCCGGGGGCCCGATGAAGAGCAGGATGGGACCCTTCGCCTGCTTGTCGTCCTCGTTCCCCTTCGATGCCGCGTCGGGCTTTTCGAGTCTGAGCTTCCGCACCGAGAGAAACTCGAGGACCTGATCCTTCACTTCCTGCAGACCGAAGTGGTCTTCCTCGAGCACGGTCCCGGCACGGGCCAGGTCGAGTGATTCTTCAGACCGCTTGTTCCAGGGCAGCTCCGCGACGGTCTCGAGGTAGGTCCGGATGACCTGGCCTTCCATCGAATCCTTGTTCGCGCGCTCCATGCGGAGCAGCTCGCGGTCCACTTCCTTCCGGGCCGCTTCCGGGAGCTCGAGCGCGGCCAGCCGCTTCCGCAGCTCGTCCGCGTCGCCGGCCTCGTCTTCGTCACCCAGCTCCTTGTGAATCGCCTTGAGCTGCTCGCGGAGATACATCTCGCGCTGCCGCTCACCCAGCTCCTCCTGGACCTGGGACTTGATGTCTTCCTGCGCGTCGAGCATGCCGATCTGCCGCTGGACGTGCACGAGCACCCGGCGGAGCCGGTCCTCGACCTCCAGGGCCTCCAGCAGGCTCTGCCGCTCGCTCGGCTTGATCTCGAGGTAGGCGGCCACCAGATCCGCGAACCGGCCCGGCTCGTTCACGCCGTCCAGGACCTGCTTGACCACGTCCTCGGGGAGGCCGGACTTCCGGCCCAGGTCGCTGGCCCGCTCCCGGGCTTCCCGGTAGAGCGCAACGAAGGCCTGGTTTTGTTCGTCCAACGGAGGGAGATCCGAGGCTTCACGGACCACGGCCTCGAGGTGCCCGGACGCATCCTGGTAGTGCAGGGCCGTCCCGCGGACCTCCCCGTGGAGCATCAGCTGGACGCCCCCGATGCCGCGCTGGATCTGGCTGATTTTCGCAATGGTGCCGGTGGTATAGAGAACGCCCGGAGTCACCTGATCCACGTTTTCGCGCTGAGAAACGGCGAAGATCAGGTGCGACTGGCTTTTCAATGCGGCTTCGATGGCGCGCAGGGTCGCGGGACGGCCAGCCCCGATCGGCTGGGACACGCCGGGGAAGAGGACCATCTCGCGGAGAGGCAGAACTGGCAGTGTCAGACGCTCGTACATCGCAATCAACTCCATTTTTTGGGAGAGTGGCTGGGCACCCGTAAGTGCATCCACCGTGCCAAGGGGAGAACCATGCTCATGCCTCGACCGTTCCCTCCCTCTCCGGCCAATCCGGCAGAGCCTGCCACACCAACGCCCGAAGGTGTCCCCCGAGCGGCCAGTTCGGCGGAGAATGGCACTGTAAGTAGCGGTGGCTAACGCGGTTGCCGTACAAGTCCCGGAGGGCTAATCTTTCAGGTCTGTACTAGAGGTTTAGAGGGGAATGAGCGAGAACGACAACTCGTTAATGGGGCGCTTGTCCCGGGCGCTTGGCACCGCCTACGCGGTCGACAGTGAGATCGGCCGGGGCGGGATGGGCGTCGTTTACAGTGCCCGCGACGAACGGCTCAAACGCCGGGTGGCCATCAAGGTCCTCCCGCCCGAGCTCGCGTTCCGTGAGGAAATCCGGCTCCGCTTCCTGCGGGAGGCGGAAACCGCGGCCCGGCTATCGCACCCCCACATCGTTCCCATCTTTTCGGTCGGCGAGGGTCCGGACGGACTCGTCTACTTCATCATGGCCTTCGTGGATGGCGAGCCCCTCTCCGGAAAACTCCAGCGCCGGGGCACGCTGCCGCCCGAGGAAGCCCGCCGGATCATGCTCGAGACCGTGGACGCGCTCGGCGCCGCCCATTCGGTCGGCATCGTCCACCGTGACGTAAAGCCCGACAACATTCTCCTCGAAGGGTCCCGGGGCCGCGTCATGGTCACGGACTTCGGGATCGCGAAGGCGTTGACCTCCGCCACGGGGCCGGGAACCCTCACGGGCACCGGCGTGGCGATCGGGACACCGCACTACATGAGCCCGGAACAGGCGCTCGGCGAACGGGAGATCGACGGACGGTCCGATCTGTACAGTCTGGGCGTCGTCGGCTATCAGATGCTGGTGGGCGAGCTGCCCTTCTCCGCGCCGACGGTGCCCGGTCTCCTGATGAAGCAAATCACGGAAGAGGCGCCGGACATCACGTTGAAGCGGTCCGATTGTCCGGCCGAGCTGTCGGCGTGCGTCATGCGGTGCCTGGACAAGGATCCTGAAAAGCGCTGGCCCACCGCCGACGCCCTACGCCGCGCACTCGAGTCGCGGTCGACGCCGGCGTTCCGGCCTTCGCCGCGGGTGGTCACGAGCCGGAGCCCGAGCGGGTTGAATCGCCCGGTCGCTCCCCAGGGGCGTGCCCCACTGCCGGTGCCCCGCTCTCCGGACGTCGGCCGCGGACGCTCCGCCCGCCGCCAGCAGCGGGACCGGGACCGGAACCAGCCTCAGCAAATGGTGGGCGGCGAGGCGCAACTGGTGCGGTCCACCCGGTCGGCCTTGGTGTCCTTTGCGTCTGTGTTTTCCGGGGTGCTCTTCGTCGATCTGGTCTCCGGGGGCGGGCTGAACTGGGCTGTGTTCGGCGTGAGCGTCTGGGGCGCGTTTCGCGTCATTCCGAGGTTCTTCAAGCTCTGGGAGAACGGGTACTCCTGGAAAGACGTGTTCATGCGGCAGGCCGCTCCCGACTCTGCTGAGTCGCGGCTCTCTCCCGCTGTGGGCACGCCGCTGATCCCGGCGAGCGCGGACGACTAC
>DATBCM010000416.1:0-2289 GCA_036270455.1 Gemmatimonadales bacterium
GGTCCTGATCGGTCATGTCCTGGAAGTTGGGCCAGGGCATGACCTGCAGGATGTGGCCATCGTCGGGGTTGATCCCGGTCCGGATCTCCGCGGCGAATTGGCGATAGGTCCGGCCCGCCGGGAGCGGGGGGGTCGTGCCCAGCTCCGGACGGAGGTTGAGCGAGGTCACGCCGAACACCACGGCGCCCCCCACCAGGTAGCCGGCCGCGTTGATCCGCTTCGGCTGGCCCAGGAAGCGGTTACCGCCGGCCAGGTACTGCGTCCCATTGTTGTGACAGTCGTTGCACCCCCCCTGTGCGTTGACGATATAGCTGCCCAGGCCGACGAGCTCGGGGTTCTTCCCCCGCAGGTCGAGCTCCACCGGCGCGATGCTCAGCCCAATCCAGGCCTCGGCGCTCACCTGATCCTTCAGGTTTTCCCCCATCCCGACGGTGATCATGCCCAGCGATAGGGCCGTGATACCGAGGACGAACATCAGAACCTTGGTCCGTTTCATCAAAATAGCTCCCATGTTGAAGACTGGTTGTGACCTACGCAAGTTGAACAGCTGGTCGCTTGGCCCACTCCAGCAGAGTCCACACATGATCGGTCAACTTCGCCAGCATGGCCGGTGTCTGAGCCGCGCCGCCCTTCGCCTTTCGCGTCCTCACCGGCCAGCAGAAGTTGTAGCTATATTTGCTCAAGAAGGTCGCCGCACGATGGATCCACCACTCTTTCGAGAAGCAGTAGGTCTTCCGCACCTTCCGCGCGTTGCGGTTGCGGTCTGTGCCGTTATGCCGCTCCACGAACGCCGTGTTGACCCTGCAGCTCGCCGCCGAAGCTTCCAACGCCGCCGCCACCGTCGCCGCGGTGCCGAAGATCACCCGCGTCGTCACGCTCACCACTCGGCCCTTCTTCCGCGCCTTGTGCACCGTGGCATAGTTCAACCCCGCGGGCGCCACCTTGTACGGCTTCCGCGGTCGCCCCGGCCGGCCGGTCCGCGGCGGCACCACCTCCGCGCCGAACGCCTCCAGGATCGCCCCTCCATAGGCCGAATACTCATCGGTCGTGATCAGGCGCGGTGTCCGACCTCCCAGGCGTCCCTTGACGTCGCCGACCAACTCCTCGACCGACTCCGTCGTCCGCTCCCCCGGGACCACCGCCACCACCAGTCGGTGCTCGGGGTCGAACGCCACGTGGTCCCAGCAGTCCCCGCGCAACCGGTCCTCGGGGTCGTCCTCGTCGCAGTTCTTCTCCTTCTTGGCGACGAACGACCACGCCTCATCCATCTGGAGCTCGCGGGTCTGGGGGGAGTGGGCGACCAGGTCGTCATGCGCGGCACGGGCGTGCGCGCCGGCGACGCGGGTGTAGCGGCTGACGGTATCGGGGTGGACCTTGACCAGCCGGGCCGTCTTGAGGACGCCGCAACCCTCGGTGATGTGTTCGAGGATCGAGGTGACTTTGTCCTCGGGCAGGTGGGCGCGGTACAGCGGGGTCCCCTTGCGCTCGGAGAAGCGGGCGCGGCAGGAGCGGCAAGAGAGCAGGCGATACTGCCGGGTCTTGCCGAGTCGGCCAGTGACGGTGAGGTTTCCTGAGCCGCGGCGGCCGAAGTCGGGGCAACGGGAATTCAGGCAACAGAATCGAGAGAGGTCGTCCATGGGTCGAGGTGCGGGCTCCAAGGTCAAGAGGGTGCAAGAGTTGGGCTGCTACTGGAATTCTACGCACTACTCGACATTTTTCCACTTCCCTGGGTCACCACCCGTTTTTCCCGCTCCCCGTTTTTCCCGCTCCCCGGCTATGGGACGGCAGCCAACGGATTGACGCGCGCCTTCTTGCTGACCCCGCTGGCCCTCGTGCCCGAGCCGAGCGGCCTGGTGCTGCTGGGCGTGGCCCTGCACGAGGCGCTGACCAACGCCATGCTGCACGGCAACCTGGAGCTGAGTTCGTCGCTGCGCGAGGCCGACGAGAAGGAATATTACCGCCAGTCGGTCGAGCGCCGCGACAAGGAGCCGTTCGCCCAGCGGCGCGTCCGGGTCACGGCCCGGTACACGCACCGGGAGCTGTCGTTCACGATCCGCGACGAGGGCAACGGCTTCGACCCGGCGCTGTTGCCCGACCCGACCGACCCGGCCAACCTCGGCCGGGTCAGCGGCCGCGGCCTGCTGCTGATCCAGACGTTCATGGACCGCGTCGAGCACAACGCCAAGGGCAACCAGATCACCATGATCAAGTACCGCACGCCGCCGGAGGGCACGGCGATCCTGCCGGAGTGAGGGAGGGAACCGAGACGAGCCCGCGGCGCGAGCAAGG
>DATBCM010000417.1:0-3506 GCA_036270455.1 Gemmatimonadales bacterium
ACCATCTTGTCGATGTCCTTGTCACCCAGCCCGGAGGACGCTTCGATCCGGATCTTCTGTTCTTTCCCGGTCGCCTTGTCCTTGGCCGACACGTGCAGGATGCCGTTCGCGTCGATGTCGAACGTCACTTCGACCTGCGGCACTCCGCGCGGAGCGGGCGGAATCCCCGTGAGCTGGAACTTGCCGATGGTGCGGTTGTCCCGTGCCATCTGCCGCTCGCCCTGCAGCACGTGGATCTCCACCGTGGTCTGCGTGTCCTCGGCCGTCGAGAACACCTCCGACTTCTTGGTCGGAATGGTGGTGTTCCGCGGAATGAGCACCGTGGTCACGCCGCCCAGCGTCTCGATGCCCAGCGAGAGGGGCGTGACGTCGAGCAGCAGGACGTCCTTGACCTCGCCCGCCAGGACACCGCCCTGAATCGCGGCGCCGATCGCCACCACTTCGTCCGGGTTGACGCCCTTGTGGGGCTCCTTCCCGAAGAACTTCTGGACGATCTCCTGCACCTTGGGCATCCGGGTCTGGCCGCCGACCAGGATGACCTCGTCGATCTCCCCCGGCTTGAGCCCCGCGTCCTTCAGGGCCTGCTCCATCGGGGGAATGGTGCGCTGCACCAGGTCGTCCACCAGCTGCTCCAGCTTGGCCCGGGTCATCGTGAGATTCAGATGCTTCGGGCCCGACTGGTCCGCCGTGATGAAGGGGAGGTTGATCTCCGTCTGCATCGCGGACGACAGCTCCATCTTGGCCTTCTCGGCGGCTTCCTTCAGGCGCTGGAGGGCCATCGGGTCCTTGGACAGATCGATGCCCTGGTCCCGCTTGAACTCGGCCACCAGGAATTCGATGATCTTCTGGTCGAAATCGTCGCCACCCAGGTGGGTGTCGCCGTTCGTCGACTTCACTTCGAACACGCCCTCGGCCAGCTCGAGCACCGAGATGTCGTAGGTGCCGCCGCCGAGGTCGTAGACCGCGATCTTCTCTTCCTTCTTCTTGTCGAGCCCGTACGCCAGCGCCGACGCCGTGGGTTCGTTGATGATCCGGACCACGTCGAGGCCGGCGATCTTGCCGGCGTCCTTGGTGGCCTGCCGCTGGGCGTCGTTGAAGTAGGCCGGGACCGTGACCACGGCCTTCTCGACCTTGTGACCGAGGTAGTCTTCGGCCGTCTGCTTCATCTTCTGAAGGATCATGGCCGAGATCTCAGGAGGCGTGTAGCGCTTGCCCTGGATGTCGACCGACGCGAGCTCGTTCGGGCCCGCGCCCACCTTGTAGGGGACCCGCTTCGACTCCTCGGTGACCTCGTTCATCCGGCGACCCATGAACCGCTTGATGGAGAAGATGGTGTTCTGCGGATTGGTGACCGCCTGCCGCTTGGCCACCTGACCGACCAGCCGTTCCCCGTCCTTGGTAAAGGCGACGACCGACGGCGTGGTGCGACCGCCTTCGGCGTTGGGGATGACGACGGGGTCTCCACCTTCCATCACGGCCACCACGGAGTTCGTGGTGCCCAGGTCGATGCCGATGATCTTCTCAGCCATAAACCGGCGACTCCTTACCCATGGTTAATGATGCTCTCTGGCTTTCCGGGGTCGCTCAAGGGCAAGCCCTATGCCCGGAAAAGGCGCCAGAATGGCAGGGTGTAAAGTGTTACTGATTCATGACCTACGCTGTCTGACGCAGGTTTTCTGCGAGACTCACTACGCGAGTGGAGAGATCGAGGATTCGCCTCATGCAAGTCCTCCAGAACGCGCTTGCGCCGAGAGCGGGCTCTCAGCCCGCGGGAACGGCGCGGCCGGGGGCGGAGTCGGGACTTAGTTTGACGGTTCGCGGATCAGTATGTGGGTACCCAACAACGAATCAACTGGTGCGGTCACCATGAATGGACCTTGGAGCGCATCTGTGTTTTCGATCTCGGTTAGTTGGCCAGTCCAGGTGGCGCTGGTCCCCATCCAGAACCAGTTGGCCGCTCCGTGTGGGAAGCTGAATTGCAGGGTAAACCCGCCGCCGCCATACGTACCGGTGATGTCGCCGTGGGTCTCGATGTCGCCGGTGCCGCAGCAGCGGTCCAGGGCCGTCCCGGTGACGACGCCTCCCGCAGCCTTCAGTGCAATCTCGAAGTATCCAGCTGTATTGAAGGTCGACCAGCTGCCGGTGAGGAAACCTTCGGGGCCGGTGGGCGGCGCCGTGTGACAGTCGATGAGGGCTGCTGCCAACACGAGAGGGGCGACGCGGGCAAACCAACGAATAGCGTTCACGGACACTGCCTCCCAAAGTGCACATCCGAAGAATCCCGGTGTGGACCAGCGCTGTCAAGCCGGGAGTGTCCGTTGCCTGCCCACCAGAGAGGACGTTAGATAAGCCCCTATGTTCTTCCCCTACAAGGACGACAACCCCACCGAGATCACGCCAACCGTTACGGTCGGCATCATCGCCCTGAACGTGATCGTCTGGATTGTCTTCCAGGGAGCCGGATCGGCCCATGCGCTGGCCGCTTCGACGTGCCAGTGGGGGCTCACCCCCGGGGAAATCCTGCGCAGCCTGCCGCCCGGAGTAAGGACCCCACTCGGCCAGGGGTTCGAGTGCCTCACGACCAGTCACCCGAACTACCTGACCGTCTTCACCTCGATGTTCCTGCACGGATCCTGGCTCCACATCCTGGGCAACATGTGGTTCCTCTGGATCTTCGGGAACAACATCGAAGACGCGATGGGCCATTTCCGCTATCTGGTCTTCTACCTGCTCTCCGGGGTGGCCGCCGCGGCCGCGCAGACGCTCTCGAATACCCATTCTGCCGTCCCGATGATCGGCGCCTCGGGCGCCATCTCCGGCGTCATGGGCGCCTACCTCGTCCTGTTCCCGAAAGTCAAAGTCCACACCCTGGTGTTTCTGGGGTTCTTCTTCACCACCATCGCCGTGCCGGCGTACCTGATGCTGGTCTGGTGGTTCCTGGTGCAATTCCTGAGTGGTCTACCTGCGCTCGGCGGGCAGAGCGACACCGGGGGAGTAGCGGTGTTCGCGCATATGGGCGGGTTTATTGCGGGCTTGGTACTGGTGAAGGCATTTCTGAGAAGGGGCTTTCGGAGGGCCTGACGTTTGAGACGTCAGACGTCAGACGTCAGTAGCCCCCTGATGTCTGACGTCTGATGTCTGAGGTCTATTCTTCCGCATGATGCTTGATCGTCTTCCCTTCCACCAAGAACACCACGTCTTCCGCGATATTCGTCGCCAGATCCGCCACCCGCTCGAGATTCCGGCTGACCAGGAAGAGATCCATCCCCGCGCCGATGATATGCGGGTCCTCCATCATGTGCGTGAGGAGAATCCGGAACACCGACCGGTGCAGGGCATCCACGCCGTCGTCGCGGCGGCAGATGGCCCGGCCCGCCTGGGCGTCACCACGCACGAAGGCTTCCAGCGCGTCGGCGAGCATGGTGCGCGCCTGGCGCGCCATCTCGATGATTTCGGGCTCCGGCGCGATCGACCTCGAAGCGAGCAGCCGCTCGGCCGACTGCGCG
>DATBCM010000418.1:0-1771 GCA_036270455.1 Gemmatimonadales bacterium
CCCAGGCCAGGATTTTCGAGCCGTTTTTCACCACCAAGGAAACCGGGAAAGGCACCGGCCTGGGGCTCGCCACCGTGTACGGGATCGTGAAGCAGTCGGGTGGGTTCATCTGGGTGTACTCGGAGCCTTCCCGCGGCACCAGCTTCAAGATCTACTTCCCCCGCATCGCCGATTCTCCCGCCGAGCCCGGAAAGGAGTCGGCTGCGCCGTCGCCGGCGCCACGCGGCACCGAAACCGTCCTGGTGGTCGAGGATGTCACGGCGGTCCGGGGCGTCGCACGTGAGATGCTCGAGCGGTCCGGCTACCGCGTGCTCGAGGCCGCGAATGGGGACCAGGCCCTCCGGGTCGCGGCCAAGCATTCCGGACCCATCGACCTGCTCCTCACAGACGTCGTAATGCCCGGGATCTCCGGACGCGTGCTCGCCAAGCAGCTGGCTGACCTCCGCCCTCAGATGCGTGTGCTGTACATGTCGGGTTACACCGACGATGCCGTGGTTAATCACGGTATGCTGGAGCCGGGCATCAGTTATTTGCAGAAACCGTTCACGCGTGATGGTCTGGCGCGGAAGGTGCACGAAGTGCTTCGGAGTCCCCGGACGTAATTCCCACTTGGCGCGTTCTCCGACGGCCCGGTAGCTTCCCGCGCCTATGAGGTCTCTCCTGCGCCGCCTTACACTCACCCATTGGATCGTCATCGCGATGGCGGTGGGACTCGCCGTCGGGTTCGGCGCGCCTGCATTCGCCGTCAAGCTTCAGCCCCTCGCGACCGTCTTCATCCGCTTGATCAAGTCAGTCGTGGCCCCCCTCATCTTATCAACGCTGGTCGTCGGTATCGCGGGACACGGGGACGATCTGAAGAAGATCGGCCGACTGTTCATCAAGGCGATGGTGTACTTCGAGGTCGTCACGACGCTGGCCCTGGCGGTAGGGCTGGCCATGGTGAATCTCATTCGACCGGGCGTCGGGGTCGTCCTATCGGCCGGCGCTCCTCCCAGCGCGCCCTCTCCCACGTTTGCCAGCATTCTCGAGCACTCCGTCCCGCAGAGCTTCTTCGAAGCCGCGGCACAGAACGAAGTTCTCCAAATCGTCGTTTGGGCGGCGATCTTCGCTGCCGCCCTGACGCAGGTCCCCAAGAAGACCAAAGACTCGCTCGTCGGCCTTTGCCAGGACCTGTCGACGGTGATGTTCAAGTTCACGAACCTCGTGATGTACTATGCCCCTATTGGTGTGGGGGCGGCTCTTGCGTTTGCGTTGGGTCAAAGCGGTGTCAAGAACTTGGTGCATCTACTCCTGTTGGTGGTGACGCTTTACCTGGCGCTGGTAGTGTTCGCGCTGGGAGTACTGCTGCCGGCAGCGTTGATAACGGGAGTTCCGGTTCGTCGTTTCCTGGGAGCCGTTGGGAGACCCTGGCTGATCGCCTACTCCACTGCTTCCTCTGAAGCTGCTTTCCCCCTCGCCATGGAGCGGATGGAGGAGCTGGGTGTGCCTCGGCGCATCGTCGCCTTCGTGATGCCGACTGGCTACTCGTTCAATCTCGACGGAAGCACACTCTACCTTGCCGTTGCCTCGGTCTTTGTGGCCCAAGCGGCGGGGGTCTCGATGAGCCTCGGGCAGCAGCTGGTCATGATGGTGACCTTGATGCTCACCAGTAAGGGCGTCGCCGGGGTGCCCCGCGCTTCCCTGGTCATCCTGGCCGGTACGCTCGCCAGTTTTCACCTCCCGACAGAAGCCATAGCAACGATCCTGGCGGTAGATGTGGTCATGGATATGG
>DATBCM010000419.1:0-3561 GCA_036270455.1 Gemmatimonadales bacterium
CCTTTGCAGCCCTGCCGGACTGGGCACTCTGAGCACCGGGGTTTTCTCGCAACACAAATTCTCGCCCCCAGCTCCATTATTCCCTGGTTGAACTCCCACGCTCGCTTTCCATTCTTCGGCACAATGGCCGCCGCGATCTCCCAGATCTCACGGGAGCCGGGAGCCGGGAGCCGTTCTTTCCGTCGACTGGGAGCGTACGGCTCCCGGCCGCCGGCTCCCGAGAAGTATCTCGCGATCACCCTCGCGACATTCGTATCCACCGCCGGCACCGGCTTCTCGTACGCAAAACACGCCACCGCGCCCGCCGTATATCGCCCAACGCCGGGGAGCTTCATCAACTCTTCGGGATCATCTGGCACCCGACCCCCGACCCCCGACACCTCTTTCGCAAGCGCGTGGAGGTTCGAGGCTCTCGCGTAGTAACCGAGCCCCTCCCAGCTCTCCCTGACGGCCTTGGGCTTCGCGGCCGCCAGCTTGTAGACCGTCGGGAAGCGCTTGAGGAACCTCGGGTAGTACTCGAGCACGCGACTGACTTGCGTCTGCTGCAGCATGAACTCCGAGACGATCACCTCGTAGGGATCACGGGTCCGGCGCCACGGCAGGTCCCGTGCGGTCCTCCGGTACCAGGCCAAGAGCGCGCGCGTAAACCGTTGCGCGGACGGTGGTTTGCGCGTGCGGGGGGTGGCTTTCTGAGGCATGGGTAACCAAGATACACGCACCATGGAAACCGCAGGAGGGAATGGGCTCGATCTTCGGCAGGTAGCGGGGCGGTGGAGTCTCCGCACCGCAGGCCACGCCGGGCGCTTCGCGTACTTCCTGGTGGACATGGTCCGCTCGCTGGCCGAGTGGCGGATCTGGGTGCCGCGGACGTTCGAGCAGGCGGTCCTGGTCGGCTACGGCTCCCTGTTCATCGTCCTCTTGATCGCGGGCTTCGCGGGCGCCGTGACGTCCCTGCAGGCCGGCTACCAGTTTTCCGGACAGTTCCCGAAGTACATCGCCGGTGGTGTGATCACGGAATCCGTGATCCTGGAGCTCGGCCCGGTGCTGACCGGACTCATTCTCGCGGGCCGCATCGGCGCGCGGTACGCCGCCGAGCTGGGCACCATGCGCGTGACCGAGCAGATCGACGCGCTCGAGAGCCTGGGCCGCTCGCCCATGAGTCACCTGCTCCTTCCGCGCTGCCTCGCGGGAATCATGGTGATTCCGGCGCTCGTGATGTTCGCGAATTTCACGGCGTTCGGAGTGGGTTGGTACGCGGCGAAGTCGTCTTTGGGCATCTCCAACGCGGACTTCATCTACGGCGCCCGGTTCTTCTTCCGTTCCTTCGATCTCTGGTACTCGGTCATCAAGTCGTTCTTCTTCGCCTGCGCCGTGGTGCTGATCCCCTGCTACATCGGTTACAACACGAAGCAGGGCGCCGAGGGGGTGGGGCGGGCGACGACGGATGCGGTGGTCTCGGCGTCGATCGCCATTCTCATGCTCGACGTCCTGCTGACCCAGATCCTCCTCACGGGTTCGAGTCAGTGATCGATCTCAACCAGGTCTCCAAGCGCTTCGTCGATAACGTCGTGCTCGATCACGTGGACTTCCACGTGGCCGACGGCCAGACGGTCGCGCTGCTCGGACCGTCGGGCGTGGGGAAGAGCGTCCTGCTCAAGCACATCATCGGGCTCATCACGCCGGATTCGGGCGTCGTGTCCGTCGACGGTCTGAACGTCGCGTCGCTCAAGAGAAAAGACCTGGCGCACCTCCGGACGCGCATCGGCTACGTCTTCCAGAATGGTGCGCTGTTCGATTCCATGGATGTGAAGGAAAACATCAGGCTCGGCATCACGAACGAAGACTTGTACGAAGATGCGGACTACTGCCAGTCGCGCGTCAAAGAGTGCCTGCGCCTGGTGAATCTCCAGCCCGAGGTGGCGGCGAAGTTCCCGTCGGAGTTGTCGGGCGGCATGCGGAAGCGGGTGGGGATCGCGCGGGCCATCGCCGGAAAGCCCAAGTATCTCCTGTACGATGAGCCGACCTCGGGGCTCGACCCCGTGAACTCGGACGTGATCGACGGCCTGGTCGAGCGCCTACAGGACGAGCTCGGCGTTACCAGCGTGGTGGTCACGCACGACGTGCGCGGGGCCTTCCGCGTGGCCGACAGGATCGCCCTGCTCTGGCAGGCGAAGATCCGCGCGGTGGGCACGCCGGAGGAGATCGTGGCCTCGAAGGACCCGGCGGTACAGCAATTCCTGGAGCGGGATCTGGAAATGGCGCTCATTCAAAGTGAGAGCACCGATGGATCTGACGTATAAACAGGAAGTAGGCGTCGGCGGCCTGGTCCTGGCCGGGCTCGCGGTCTTCGTGCTCGGCATGTTCTGGCTCACCGGCCGCTCCTTCTCCGGCAAGGGCGTGAACGCGAGGGTCGCGTTCACGAACGTGGCCGGTCTCAAGGTCGGAGATCCGGTGATGGTGTCCGGGGTGCACCGGGGCCGGGTCGTGGCGGTGACACTGGACCGGGTCGGGCACGTGACGGTGACGCTCGAGCTCGTCGATCCTTCGGACCGTCCCAAGGTCGACGCGAATGCGACCGTGGCAGCGGGCGACTTCTTCGGCGGCCGCTTCGTCGACTATTTCCCGGGCTCGGACACCGCCCAGTTCCTGCCTTCGAATGGCATGATTCAGGGGACCCGGGAAGAGCAGCTGACCGACGTGGCGGCAGGGGTCGCGACCAAGGCCAACGCCCTGATGACGAGTGCCACCAACCTCGTGAACGACCGCCTGGCGACGGACATTCACAACACCCTGATCGCGACCCAGCACGCCATGGACGTGATCAACAAGGCCGGCTCGGGCCCCTTATTCGGCCAGGCGACCGCGACCCTCGCGTCCGCCGAGAAGCTGATGACTCATCTGGATTCGGTGTTCGCGGGGTCGGCGGGCAAGCGGGTGGATACGCTGACGGCCAACCTGGCGTCGCTGTCGACTCAGCTCAACAAGGCCACGACGTCACTGTCGGCGATCATGACCCAGATGCAGCAGGGCAAGGGGACGCTCGGCAAAATGGCGACGGACTCTGGGTTGTACTATCACCTGGATTCGACCCTCGTCAGCCTGAATGCGCTCCTCAAGGACCTGAGGGAACGGCCGGGACGTTACCTAACAGTTAAAGTGTTCTGAACGCGGAAGTCGGAACGCGGAACGCGGACCGCGCCACGGAAACTCCGCCGTCGGTTCCACGCTCCGCGTTCCCCGTTCCGCGTTCTACCAAATAGCGGCGCGTAGTGAGTCCGGCCTTACCATGGGATCCCCCTGGGCGCAATGGAACGCCGCAGCGAACTCCGGCAGGTTGGAGAGCGGCCCGATGATCCGCCATTTCGCCGGGGCGTGGACGTCGGTCGCCACCTGGTTTCTCAAGAACTGATCGGTCGAGACCTCACGCCAGATCTGCGCGTACGCCAGGAAGAACCGCTGTTCCGCGGTGTAGCCGTCGATGGGAGCGGGGTGCGGCTTGCCGGCCCAGGAGTGCTGCCACGCGGCGAAGGCGATCTTGAGCCCGCCCAGATCGGCGATCGA
>DATBCM010000420.1:0-7569 GCA_036270455.1 Gemmatimonadales bacterium
GCCGCCGGGCCACCCCTCGGATCCGCCCAGAGGCGGTCGTGCAGGAAGAGGGACCCCGGATGCGATTCGTCCGGACAGGGCCACTGAATCCCGCCCAGCGCTTCCAGACGATCGTAGCTCATGCCCCCAAACATGGCGGGCGCGAGGGTCCGGACTTCTTCCCACACCGATTGGCCGCTCGGCTCGCCCCAGTCGTGCCCCATGCGGCCGGCGATCTGCGCCAAGATCCAGAGCTCGTCGCGCGCGTCTCCGGGCGGCGTCAGTGCCGCGCGCACCCGTTGCACCCGGCGCTCGCTGTTGGTGACGGTCCCTTCCCCCTCGCACCAGGTTGCCGCGGCCGGCAGTACGACGTCGGCCATCTGCGCGGTCTTCGTGAGGAAGATGTCTTGGACCACCAGGTGGTCGAGCTCCTCGAGCAAGCGCTGCGTGCGATGCTGGTCGGCTTCGGACTGGGCCGGATTTTCGCCGATCACGTAGAGCCCGGTGAGGTCACCCCGGTCCATGGCTTCAAACATCTGCGTGATGGTCCAGCCGTGGTCCGGCTGCAGCGGGACCCCCCAGGCCTGCTCGAAGCGGGCGCGAATCTGCGGGTCGCGGATTTCCTGGAAACCGACCAGCCGGTTGGGGATGGCGCCCATATCGCCGCCGCCCTGCACGTTGTTCTGGCCGCGGAGCGGATTCACGCCCGACCCGTACCGGCCGACGTGACCGGTGAGGAGCGACAGATTGATCAGCGCGAGCACATTGTCGACCGCGTTGTGGTGCTCGGTGATCCCGAGCGTCCAGCAGATGATGGCCCGGCTGGCCCGCGCATAGCTCAACGCGGCCTCTTCGATGGCCGCGGCGGGAACACCGGTCAGCTGCTCCGCCCGATCGAGCGTGTACGCCTCGACACAGGTCCGGTATTCCTCGAATCCCGTCGTCGCGTGCTGGATGAACTGTTCGTGCGCCAGGCCGGCGTGAATGATGACGCGCGCCATGGCGTTGGCGAGCGCGATGTCGGATCCTACGTGCAGGCCGAGCCACCGGTCGGCCCATTGGGCGGACGTCGTCCGCCGCGGGTCCACGGCATAGAGCCGCGCCCCCCGGTGCACCGCCTTGAGCACGTGATGGAAGAAGATGGGGTGGTTCTCCCGGGCATTGGCGCCCCAGAGAAACAGCACCTCCGCTTCTTCCACCTCCTGGTACGAGCTGGTTCCCCCGCCCGCACCGAACACCGTCGCCAGACCGACGACGCTAGGAGCGTGTCACGTTCGGTTGCAGCTGTCGATGTTGTGCGTTCCGAAGGCCACCCGCGCCAGCTTGCCGGCGAGGAAATTCATCTCGTTGGTGGACTTGGAACAGCTGAAGATGCCCAGCCGGTTGGGTCCGTGCGCCAGATTTCGCCGGAACCCCTCGGCGGCCCGGTCCAGCGCCTCGTTCCAGGTGGCGGGACGCAATTGATCGCCGTCCCGGACCAGGGGCTCCGTCAACCGGACATATCCATGGGCGTTCTTCGGTTGCACCATAGACCGTCACCTTTCCTGTACGCAGTGGATGGTACGGTCTAACCTAGAGGACGCCGGGGCGTGGGGCTAGGCTCGGGTGAGCGTCGCGCTGCCGCCGCGGATGGCGACGAGGAGCGCGGGCACGGCGTACAGCGTGATCGGCGTCGAAAGCGCGAGCCCGCCGATGACCGTGAGTGCCAGCGGCCGCTGCAGCTCGCTCCCCGCCCCTAGTCCGAGGGCGAGCGGGAGGAGACCGAACAGGGTGCAGAGCGTCGTCATCAGAATGGGACGGAGCCGCACCCGGGCGGCGTCCCGGAGCGCCGCCTCCAGTGTGAGGCCATCACGGCGCATCCGCAGTCGGGTGAAGTCGAGGAGGATGATCCCGTTCTTCACGATGAGTCCGACCAGCAGGATGAATCCCATCATCGAAGAAACGTTCAGGTCGGTCCCGGTGAGGAGGAGCGCGGCCAGGCCGCCGGTGAAGGACACCGGGGCCACCGCCAGGACGATGAGCGGCTCGAGGAACGACTCGAACTGCACCACCATGACCGCGACCACCGAAAGCGCGGCGAGACCGAGCACGATCAGGAGTGCGGCGAACGCCGCCTGTCCGGTGGCGTATTGCCCCCCGATCACGACCCGCACGCCCGCGGGCGGCGGCTGGGCCGCGAGAACCTGTCGCACGTCCTTCATCACGTCGCCGAGGGGCCGCTGATCCACGTCGGCGTTAATGTCGATCATCTGCTGCTGGTTCTCGCGCAACAACTCAGCGCGGGAGTCGAGGGGCTGGAAGTCGGCGAGGGCCCCAAGCGGCGTCGGCCGTGTGGCGTGGGGGCCCAGGAGCGGGAGGCTCGCGAGTCGGGTGAGGTCGAAGCGGACGGCGTCGGGCGCACGCACCCGCACCGCGATCGGCCGGTCCTCGGTGTGGATCTCCCCGGCCGGGACGCCCAGCAGAGCGCCCTGCACGCCGGCCCCCACGTCGTCGGGCGTGAGTCCCGCCCGGGCGGCGTCCGCCGCGCGGATCTTGAGCATCAGCTCCGCCGACGGCTCACTGACGCCGTTGTAGAAGTCCGCCAGGCCGTTCACGGCGGTCAGCTGGGGCTCGAGCCGGCGCGCGTACGCCTCGAGGGTATCCAGGTTTTCTCCGAACACCTTGATTTCGACCGGCTTCGCCGCCCCGGCTAGGTCGTTGATGACGTCGGAAAGGATCTGGACGAACTCGATGTGCAACCGCGGCACCGCGGCACTGATCGAGTCCCGCTCCGCGCTCATCACGGCGAAGATGTCCCGGTCCCGATCCCCACCCGGCTTGAGCCGGGCGACGATGTCTCCGGAGTTCTGAAGCGTTGCGAACAGTCCGAGCTCGGCCCCGGTCCGCCGCGACGTGCCCGTGATCTCCGGCGTCCGCGCCAGAATTCCCTCCGCCACCCGGACCTCCCGGTCGGTCTCGGCGAGGGCCGTCCCCCCGGGCGTGAAGTAGTCCAGCACAAACGCCCCTTCATCCATCTCGGGCAGGAAGCCGGTACCGGCGATGCGGTAGCCCAGACCTCCAAGGATCGCAAGGCCAAGGAGCGCGCCGACGATGCGGCGGGGATGATGGAGGACTCTGGCGAGCGTGCCGCTGTACCACTCGGTCAGGCCGTTCAGCGCGTCGGTAATCCAGTGGAGGAGGGATCCCGACCCGGCAGGCGCCGTCTCCGCCCCCGTGACCAGCTCATTCGCCAGCAGCGGGATGATGGTGAGGGCGAGACCGAGGGATATGAGCACCGCGCAGGTCAGCGTGGTCGCGAGCGCGGCGAAGAACTGGCCCACAACCCCGGTGAGCAGGCCGAGCGGCAGAAAGACGACGACCGTCGTGATCGTCGACGTCGTGACCGGCCAGACCAGCTCCGCCACCGCCTCCCGGATCGCGAGGTGCCGCTCGACGCCGGTCGCGAGGTGGCGGGCGATGTTCTCGGTGATGACGACGGCGTCGTCGATCACCAGGCCGATGGCGATGGCCATGGCGCCGAGAGTCATCAGGTTGAAGGTCTGGCCCAAGGCGCGCATGGCGGCGACCGTGATGATCAGCGTGAGGGGGATGCTGGTGGCGCTGATCGCCGTGATCCGGCCGTGGCGGAGAAAGAGGAAGAGCACGATCACGGCGAGGATGGCGCCGATCACCATGGCATCGCGTACCCCGTGCACGGCGTCGCGCACCAGCGAAGCTTGGTCGTAGACCGCCTTGACCTGGACGCCGGGAGGCAGCTCGCCCTGGAGCGACCGGAACGCCCCCGCCACGCTGTCCGCGATCGCGATGCTGTTCCCTCCCAGCTGCCGCGTCACGCTGATCTGCGCGGCCGGCTTCCCGTCCCCCGCGATGATGCTGACCTTGTCCTCCGTCCCCAGGGCGACGGTCGCGATGTCCCGCACGCGGAGGCCGTTGGGCAGCACCACCGCCCCAATATCTTCAGGGGTGTGGGCCTCGACGTCCGTGACGACGAGATACTGGCGGTAGTCCCGCGCCACGCGCCCCACTGCGGAGACGGTGGTCGCCCGGCGGATGGCCATGGCGAGGTCGTCGTACGTCAGGCCCAGGGCCGAGAGTCGCGAGGGGTCGGCGACGACCTCGATCTCGTGCACGTCGGACCCCTGCACCTCGACGCGCGCGACGCCCGGAATCCGGGACAGGATGGGCTTGATCTGATAGCGGGCGATGTCGTAGAGCGTCGCGGGGTCGCCCCCCTCGATTGTGTAGGAGAGGATAGGGAACAGCGAAGGCGTCATCTGCTCGACCTGGATGTCGAGCCCCGGGGGGAGATTGCTCTGGACCTGATTGACGCGGGCCCGCACCAGGGACAGCGCATTCACCATGTTCGTGCGGGCGTCGAAGTAGATGGACATCTCGAGCGCGCCGCGGATGGTCCGGGAACTGACGCGCGTCACACCCGGAACGACGCTCACCGCCTCTTCCACCGGCCGGCTCACGGAGAACACCATCTGTCGGGCCCCGAGGGCGGAGCCTTCGATCACGACCTGAATGCGCTGAAACTGGAGCTCCGGATAGATGGCGGAGGGCAACTGGAGTGCGGACCAGAGGCCGACCGCGGTGAGCAGCCCCACCGTCAGCAGCACGACACGGCGCTGGCGCGCCAGGACGTCGAACAACTTCACGGCTTCTTGGTGACGCGGGCGCTGTCGGTGACGCCGTAGGCCCCGGCCGCCACCACCACCTCACCGGCGGCCAAACCGCCGGTGATTTCGGCCATGCCGTCCGCCCGTCCACCAATGGTGACGTCGCGCGCATGCGCGATTCCCGCTGTATCCACGACGAACACGCGGTACCCTTCACCGGTCGGCACCAGGGACACCTCCGGAACCAGGATGGCCGAGGGTGTCGTCTTCACCGCGATGCGGGCAAAGACGGTCTCCCCGATCCGCAGACCCCGGCTGGTGCGGGTCAGGTGCCCGCGCGCCGTGACGGTCCGGGTCACCGAGTCGACGGCGACGCCGACATCCTGGATCCGGCCCGGCCCGAGCGTGTCTCCGGTTCCCTGCTCGCCGGCGAGGGCGAGGAGGGAGTCCCCGGCGTGGATCCGGCCCGCCGCGTCGATGGACAGCCCCAGCACCAGGTCGAGGGCGTTCGGGTCCGCGACGGCGACGACGGGTTGGGACGGATCGGCGGAGGCGCCCATCACCGCGTTTACGCGGGTCACCACACCCGCCAGCGGTGACCGCAGGGCAGCCAGATCCGCATTCCGGCGGGCAGTGACATCCGCGGTCTGTGCCGAAGCGAGGTCCAGCTCCGCCTGATCGGCATCCTTCTTCGGCAAGATTCCCGCGGCCACCAGACGATTGGCCCGGTCGGCCGCGTGCTGCGCAGCCGCGAGCGCGACGTCGGCGGCGTGCGCGGCGGCATCGAAGGGCGCTTGCTCGAAAACGACCAGCGTATCTCCGGCGGCCACCCGCTGCCCGGGGGCGACCAGAATGCGAGCGACACGCGTCGGAGCAGGCGCCGCCAGCTCGGCGTAGCGGCCGGGCCGAGGGGCGACGCTCCCGATGGCCGTCACGATCTCCGTGAACGGGGCGAGGCGTGCACTCGCCGTGGCGACCGGGGCCGCAGGTGGCGCATCCCCCTCGTGCTCGCCACCGTGACAGGCCGCGACCAGCATGAGCAGCGTCACGAGACGTTTCACGGATGCTCCCGGGTCGCGTCGAGCAGTTTCACCAGCCCGACCGCCGTGTTGGCGAGCGCCAGGTCGTCCACATAGCGGCCCAGCGCCTCCCGCGCGTTGCGTTGCGCCTCCAGAACCTCCGGAAGGGACACTGCCCCCTCGCTGTAGGCCTGGAGGAACATCGCGGCCACCGAATCGGCACTCGCCACCAATCCGGCATCACGCCGGGCGCGCACCAGCGCCACCGTCCGCTCGCCGGTTGCGCGGGTGCGCTCGGCGACGGCGGCGCGACGGGTGGCATCCAGGCGCGCGGCCGCCGCGTCCCGCTCGGCGCGGGCCCGCGTGATCGCGCCCCCGTTCCAATTGAAGAGCGGAAGCGGAAGGGATATCCCGAAGGTGGGGAGCACCCCCGGCTCGGACCCGGTGGGGTCGCCACGTTCGATCCCCACCTGCACACTAGGTGACAACAGGTTAGCCGAGCGCGCGAGGGTGAGTATCCGCTCCGCCGCGGTGAGCTCGGACTGGGCGGCGATGACCGCCAGGGGGTCGGCCGGCACCTCGTCCCCCGCGCTATCGGGGAACTGCAGTGAGTCGGCCAGGGTGAGCGACCCGTCGGCGGGAAGACCCAGCACGAGCTGGAGGTTCATCAGGGCCGAGACGGCGGCCAGGGAGTCTTCCGACGCACCGTTCACCAGCTCCCCCGCATTGATCTCGGCCAGACGCGTGTCCATTTCGCTGGCGTCGCCGGCGTCCCGCCGGACGCGGGCCACGCGCAGGAGCGAGTCGGCGTCGGCCGCGGTCCGCCGGGAGAGGCGGGCGTGGGCCCGCGCCGCGAGCGCGATGGTGTACGCGGTGTCCGCATCGAACCGCACCGCCGCCAGCTCGAAGGCGAACCGCGCGCCCTCCGCGTCCGCTCCCGCGCGCGCCGCTCCGACCCGGGGGACGCGCAGCCAGGGCCAGTCGATCGGAATGTCGACGATGTAGTGATACCGGGGAACCGACTTCGAGTACGTCGCCGAGAAGGCCGGGTTCGCGAACGCACGGGCGGCAGCGAGGTCTCCCGCGGCACCCAGCGAGTCGGCTCGCGCGAACGCGGCGCGAGGGCCGCGCGCCACCGCCAGCGCCACGGCATCCGCTCGGGAGATCGCGTGGGGCGTTTGCGCCAGCAAGGGGTGCACGACGACCAGGAAAACCAGGACCGGGCGCATAGGGCCCGCAAGCTATTGGATTGGCCTTACGGGAGGCTTACACCTCGGCGGGAAAACGCACCACGACTTCGGTACCCGACGTGCTGGACGAGATATCGATCGTCGCGTGGTGGGCGCCGGCGATCCAGTGCGCGATGGCCAGCCCTAAGCCAGCGCCCTCCCCGTTCCGCTCCTGGCGCGCCTGCTCCCCGCGGTAGAATCGCTCGAACACATGTGGGAGCTGATCGGCCGGAATTCCGATGCCGGTGTCGACCACGCGCACCGTCGGCGTTCCATTCTCGACGCCGGCGTCGATGCGCACGCGTCCGCCCCCGGGCGTGAACTTGATCGCGTTGTCGAGGAGGATCCGGAGCAGCTGGCGGAGCGGCACGGGGTCTCCCCGCACCGCGCACTCTTCGAACGCACCGACCGCCACGGTCACGCCCCGCCGGTCGGCCAGCGGCCGCAGGTCATTCACGGTGTCGGCCGCGAGATCATCCATGAATACGCGCTCCTGCGCCAACGGGCGCTCGCCCGCATCGGCACGCGCCAGCGTGAGCAGATCCCCGACGATCGCCCCGATGCGTCCCGCCTCGCGCGCCACCGCCTCCAGGAGGGCCGCGTCGCGATCGGGATCGCGGGGTTGGTCGAGCGCCAGGTCGGCGCGGGTACGGAGGATGGTCACCGGCGTGCGCAGCTCATGCGCGGCATCCGCCATGAACCGCCGCATACGGTCCATGG
>DATBCM010000421.1:0-5114 GCA_036270455.1 Gemmatimonadales bacterium
TGGGGGGACGGGCACCGGCCCGCCGGAGATAGATCACGAGCCCCGCGATCAGCGCCAGGGCAAAGAACGGGAGCAGACGACCCCACCCGGGGACCTGCGCGAGCAGCAGCGCGGCGAATGCACCGCCACCCAGCAGCGCCCCGGCCAGCTGGACGGCCACGAGCGAATCGGGCGCCGCGGGGAATTCCTGGGTTTCGACTTTGAATCCGCGCGCCTGGAGTGCCTCGACCAACAGGGCCCGGACCTCCCGGTTGCCCTCGGTGCCGGTGGCGCGGGGAACGGCGATCCGGGAAAAGAGCTCCGGTCCCGAGATCACGCCGCGACCAGCGCGGCCACTCGCTCCCGTTCGTCGGCGGTGAGCGGGCGCAGCGGGGGCCGCGGATTCCCGCCGAACAGGCCGACCCGATCCATTGCAGCCTTGATCCCGGCGGGACCGAGTTTGCCGACGATCTCCTTGTCGAGGGCGGCGACCTTCACTTGCAGCCTGGCGGCCTCGGCGTCTCCCTGCTCCGCTTTCTTCTTGAGGGTGACGCACCAGGCCGCCGCAAAGCAGGCGACGCCCAGCACGCCCCCCTCGCACTTGAGCTCCACGGCCCGCTTCAAGTGAGAGGCCGAACCGACGAGCACGGACCACTTCGGAACCGCGGACCGATAGGCGGCCAGGTTGGCGGGATCGCCGCTCGAGTCCTTGATGCCGATCACGTTCGGGTGCTCCTGCAGCTTCGCAAGCATCTCGAGGGTGATCGGGATGGGAGCGTACTTGGGAATGTTGTACAGGAGGACCGGCACCGGGCTGGCGTCGGCGATCGCTCGGAGATGATCGATCACGGCACGCGCATCGAGCATGGGCGAGTAGTAGCCGGGGGGACGCACGAGCACGCCGTCGGCACGTTCCACTCCCGCGTCCTTGCTCAGCGCGATGGCCGCTCGCGTGGACTCGGCGCCGGCACCCACCAGGAGCACGCTGTCGGCGGGAATCACTTCGCGGGCGGCGCCCACCAGCCGGCGCTGCTCGTCGCGCTCGAGCAGGGGCGCCTCGCCGGTCGAGCCCGCGATCACGATGCCCGACAGTCCGTCGGCCAGCCCCTTCGCGATGTTCTTCTTGAGTGCGCCGGTGTCGATCTCGCCCGAGGTGCCGAAGGGCGTGGTGGCCGGTGCGAGGACTCCGGTGACCCGGTTGAGCCTCACTGCGGCATGGCGCCCGACATGCCGTCCGTGAACCCCTCGGGGACCACGTCCGCCGCGGTCACGGTGCGCGAACGGCGCCGGAGCGTACGCATCTGCAGCTCGAAGTCGGCTGGGTTGGACGAAGCGGCGATCGCCGTTTCGTAGGTCACGATGTCGTCAGACACCAGATCCATGAGGTGCTGGTCGAAGGTCTGCATACCATACTGCTCGCGCGACTCGCGCATGTAGTCGCGGAGCTCGGGGGTCCGGTTGGGATCCCGGATCATGTCCCGCACGGTCCCCGTCGCGATCAGGATCTCCAGTGCCGCCGCCCGGCCCTTCCCATCGGCCCGAGGCAGGAGGCGCTGCGACACCACCGCCTGCACGTTGTCGGCGAGTCGGATCCGGCAGATGTCCTGCTCTTCGGGGGGGAACATCGCCACGACGCGGCTGATGGTGGTCACGGCGTCGGGCGTATGCAGCGTGGAGATCAGGAGATGTCCCGTCTCCGCGGCCTTCATGGCCGTCTCGATGGTCTCCGCATCCCGCATCTCGCCGATCAACACCACGTCCGGATCCTGCCGCAATGCCGCACGGAGACCCATCCGGAAGTCGTCCGTATCGGTCCCGATCTCCCGCTGGGTGACCGAGCAGTTGACGTCCCGGTGCAGGAACTCGATCGGGTTCTCGAGAGTGAGGATGTGCTTGTGCTGATTCTGATTGATGTGATTGATGATGGCGGCCATGGTCGAGCTCTTCCCCGACCCCGTCACCCCCGTCACCAGAATCATCCCCCGCTCGGCGGACGCCACCTGGGCGAGCACCGTGGGCAGCTTCAGCGATTCGAATGACGGCACGTCGAAGGGAATCACCCGCATCACGATCATGAACGACGAACGCTGGCGCAGGATGTTGACGCGGAAGCGGCCGATCCCGGGCATCCCCCAGGAGCAGTCGTAGTCCCGGACCTTGTCGACCTTGGCCCGGTCTTCCTCGCTGGGAATCAGCTGGAGCGCGATGGCGCGGGTCTGGTCGGGGGTGAGCCGTTGCTTGGTGAGCGGCACCAGCTTGCCGTCGATCCGCGCGCGGAATACGTCGCCGGCCTTGATGTGCAGGTCGGAGGCGCCGCGATCGACCGCGGCCTTGATGATGCGCTCAAAGCCCCCCTGCGGTGGCTGGGGAGCCTGTTGCGCCGCGCTGGCGCGGGCAGCTTTTCCTTGGGCTTCGGCCATCAGTACCCGGCCTCCAGGTCAACGACGTTGACGAGGGACTGTCCCCCAAGATAGCGCCGCACGTTGTTGAGGATGAGTGCCATTTCCCGGTCCCAGAACCGAGCCGTCACGGCCGAGACATGGGGGGTGATCAGGACCCGGGGGTGACGCCACAGGGGATGCGTGGCCGGGAGGGGCTCGGTGCCGAACACGTCGAGGGCCGCGCCCCGGAGTGTGCCCCCATCGAGAGCCCTGAGGAGCGCGTCCTCATCCAGGATGCCTCCGCGGGACGCGTTCACGAGCACGGCTCCCCGAGGCAGCTTGCCGAGCACGCGGTCGCTTACGACGCCCGTCGTCTCAGGCGTCTTGGGGACCGTGATGGCAAGCACATCGCTCTCGGAGGCGAGCGTGTCGAGCGCGTCGAACCCGCCGACCCACTGCATGCCTTTCTGCGCACCCTGCGCAGGACGGCGGCGGACGCCCGCCACCTTCATCCCTAGTGCGAGTCCGCGCTTCGCCACGGCGGTACCGATGCCCCCGAGGCCAAGGATGCCGAGACGCAGGTCGGAAAGCTCAGGAAAGGGATGAGACCCGTCGGTAAAAGCGTCTTTGGCCCACTGCGACTGAGCTTGAGCGCGAACGGCATGGTCGAAGCCGCGGGCAAAGTAGAGGGTGGCGGCGAGCACCCAGTCGGCCATCGGCTCCGCGTGAATGCCGGCCGAATTGGTGACCGTGACTCCGGAGCCCTTGAGAGCGGCCAACGTGGGAGCAACCCCCGCGGTCGCAGTGTGCACCCACTTGAGGGACCCGCGAGAAGCTTCGACCACGCCATTCGGAACGCCATAGCCGAGATACACCTCGGCGCCTTCGGCCGCGGCAATCGCGGCGGCCGAGCCACCTCCACCGTCGCCGTCCGAGTTCGCGGGGGCCTCTACCTGGATCACATCCCATTCGGGGAGAGCCCCGCGGATCTGGTTCACGGCGCCGGGCGGGATGCGCCACACCGCGCGTGCGGCGGCGAGATCCACCACCAGTCGGCGCTTCACGCTCCCGGCATGAAGCCCATCGCCGAGCGGACGTCGGCGAGGGTTTTGGCGGCGATCGTCTGGGCTTTCCGCGCGCCGGATCGCAGAGCCTCCTGGACGCGCTCAGGATGCGCCCGCAGCTCGGCGGCGCGTTCGCGGATGGGAGCGAGCGCCGCTATCATGTTGTCCGCGAGCACGCGCTTGCAATCGAGGCAGCCCCATCCGGCGGTCCGGCACTTCTGGGCGACGTCCTTTTGCGTGTCCGCCGGCGAGAAGCCCTGGTGCAGGGTGAAGATGTTGCAGATGTCCGGGTTGCCGGGGTCCTTTTTCGTTTTGCGCGCCGGGTCGGTGGCCGCCGGACGCAGTTTCTCCCAGATCACGTCCGGCGCATCGAAGAGTCCGATTGTGTTCCCCAGGCTCTTGGACATCTTGGCCTGGCCGTCGAGGCCCAGCACCCGCTTCGCCTTGGACAAGAGGGGCTGCGGCTCAGCGAAGAATTGCGCTTTAAAGCGGGCGTTCCACCGCCGGGCAATTTCACGGGAGAGCTCGAGGTGCTGGACCTGATCCTCACCTACCGGGACCAGCGTAGCATGATAGAGGAGGATGTCCGCGGCCTGCAGTACCGGATAGTTGAGGAGCCCCGCAGGGATGCTCTCCTGCTTCTGCGACTTGTCCTTGAACTGGGTCTGCCGTTCGAGCTCGCCGAGGGGCGCCACCGTATTGAGGAGCCAGTTGAGCTCAGAGTGCTCGGGCACGTGCGATTGCACGAAGAGGGTGCAGCGATCCGGATCCAGGCCGCACGCCATCAGTCCGATGGCCATCTCCAGCGTGCGGGGCGCCAGGGCGGCCGGCTCGTAGGGTTGCGTGATGGCGTGAAGATCGACCACGCAGAAGATGCAGTCGTGCTGGGATTGTAGTTCTACCCAGGTCTTGACCGCACCGAGGTAATTTCCAAGGTGCAGCTCACCCGAGGGCTGAATGCCGGAGAAGACTCGAGCCATGGGCCGGGAAGCTAGATTCCACGCCGGGACCACGCAAGGTGCGTGACCTCAAGGAGTTAGTCGACGTCGCCCGCGAGGCCGCGGCGCGCGCGGCACAACAGATCCGTTCCTCCGTTCCGCCGCCCGCCAGTGAGTGGACGGTCAAGAACCGGAACGACTTCGTCACCGACGTGGATCGCCGGGCCGAGGCGCTGATCACGGAAATTCTGGTCAGCCGGGTGCCCGGATCGGTGGTGGTGGGCGAAGAGCTCACGCCGGAGTCTGAGGGGCGGGCGGACGTGGTGTGGATCGTCGATCCACTGGACGGCACGACGAACTTTCTTCATGGCTACGCGCAGTACGCCGTCTCGATCGGTGCGCGCGTCGCTGGCCACCTCGCGGTGGGTGTGGTGCATGACGTGCCACGGGATGTGGTTTACCATGGATCGATGGGAACGGGCTCGTGGTGCGGGGAGCGGCGCCTCAAGGTCTCGGGTGTGTCGGACCCCAGCCGCGCGTTGATCGGCACCGGGTTTCCCTTCAAGAATCAGGAGGAGATCCCCCGCTTCCTGGAGCAGCTCAAGGTGGTGCTCGCCGGGTCGAGTGGCGTGCGGCGCGCGGGCGCCGCAGCGCTCGATCTTGCGGACATCGCCGCGGGACGTCTCGACGGCTTCTGGGAGCTGTCCCTCGCGCCCTGGGATGTGGCGGCCGGTGCGGTGCTGGTGCGCGAG